>NZ_JBFRTR010000056.1:0-76498 GCF_041474215.1 Vibrio sp. 10N.222.52.C12 | reverse complement strand
GCGATGCCTGAGTGAGCATAGTCGGGTGACATGTCGACACCCGCGCTGTTTTCGGTTATTGAACCAGTATCAACGCCAGCAATAGTGGCCACATTGTTGCTACCATTTATGGTCACCATTATTTGATGTGTTGTGCCATCCGCGGAATGCACGGTAATGCTATCGGTGGTGGTTTTACCTTGACCTAATGCTTGTACCGTTGGGTTTTTGTTATCTAAATCGTAAGTCCAATCACCGTTATCTTTAAGATGTAGGGTACCTAATTGGCCTGCGATATCGGTATTCGAGAAGTGGGCTTCACCTTTGTCTGTATCGGTGATGGTGAGTGTTCCCGAGGTTTGCAGTTGTGACTCTTCCGTTACCGCACCGGTATTGGTGCCTGCAATAACAGCAGTATCATTAGTACCATTTACAGTAATAGTAACTTGATGTGGCGTGCCATCGGCAGAGTGAACGGTGATGGTGTCGGTTGCCGTTTTGCCTTGCGCTAATGCTTGCACGGTCGGATTTTGATTGTCTAAATCATAGGTCCAATCACCGTTATCTTTAAGATGTAGGGTGCCTAATGAACCAACAATGTCTGTATTCGAGAAGTGCGCTTCATTGGTATCGGTGTCGCTAATAGTTAATGAGCCCGTTGTTTGAAGTTGAGACTCTTCAGTTACCGCACCGGTATTGGTGCCTGCAATCACAGCAGTATCATTAGTGCCATTAACGGTAATAGTGATTTGATGTGGTGTGCCATCGGCAGAGTGAACAGTGACGATGTCTGTCGCAGTTGAACCTTGGCCAAGTCTTTGAACTACTGGGTTATTGTTGTCTAAACTGTATGTCCACGCACCGTCTTTGGTGATGCTTAGCGTACCGAAATTACTAGTCACTTGTGAGGCTTGAAAGTGGTCCTCTCCAAGATCAGAGTCCGTTACCGAAAGCTGCCCTTGAACTTGTGTCGTTAAATCTTCAGTTAACGTGCCAGCATCCACACCCGTAATTACGGCATTGTCGTCGTTTCCGCCAATCGTCATATCGATCGTTTGCGGTGTGCCATCTTTGGTGTGAATTGTGAAACTTTCATGCAGTGAAGTGGCTGCGGTTAAAGCTTGAACGTTAGAGAGCGAGTTATCAACTTGATACTGCCAGTGTCCATCAGCATCGATAGTTAATGAACCATATTTACCTGAGATAACTTCCGGCTTCAACGAACTTTCATTTTGATCAGGGTCTATGACATCAATTTTACCGTTGGCATGTAACAAGCCTTGTGAATCAATATTATGATCTTCTGTGACAACGCCAGTTAAGTCTCCTGAAATACTTGGCGTATCTTGTTTACCTGTGACCGGAACTTGAACAATGACACTCGAGCCGTTAGATAGATGCAACAAGAAATGGTCAGTGCCTTGTTGGTGCTGGTTTAACAGGATGTATTGAGGAGAATTTGGATTCAATACGAATGTGTATTGACCATTTGCATCAACATGAAGCTCTCCGTAGGTACCTTTTATGACTTCTGGCATAAAGGTGACGGGTAAAGCGGGTGTCGTCGGCGCATTTGAATGAGTCGGCTGACCGTTACTTCCTGAGGAGATAGTCGGCATCGATACCGAAGGAATGTAATGGACTTGCGGGTGAGAAAGCGTCGACAAATGATGAGAAGGAACCAAGTGAGAGCTCGAACCATGGGCGGCATGACTTGCACTTAAGGTGGAGTTTACGTCGCTGTCACTCGTCTGAGCTTCTTGGAGAGCAACCGCTGATGAGTCCGCCTTGCTATGGTCATCGGTGACATCTTTTTCGGTCACGTTATTTGCGGTTACTTGATCTGCAGCGTCGCTGGAATTGTCTATACTTTCCGCAGCAGCGTGTTTAGCCAATGATGGCAAAATCATCATGAGTGACTGAAAAAGTGGGATATTCACTTTTAGATGTGAATGCAGTCTGCGCTTCTTTTTTTGTGTTGGTTTCTTTTGTTCTAGCTTGTTACTTTTCTTATTTTTGATTTCTGTATTTTTCTTGTTTGCTTCGACGTTTTTTTTGTTAGCCATTTTTATCATCCGTGAATCGTGGTTGCACTATCTTAAGTAAAATACACAGATAGAGGTTTCGCTAGCTAATTGGATAATTTTTAAAGAAAAAACTGCAAAGTCGAAGAATTATCTCATTTTGATGAAAGAGAGGATGAATACTTTTTCAACGGTCAGGCAAATATCGGCACAATGGCATTGACCTTACCCTAAGGGTAACGTTTATAGTTGCGGTGTAAATTCAAAGGTAAGCTATGACAAACACATTCCGAAAAACTTGGATTATTGTTTTCAGCATCATTGCGATGTTGATGTCTAGCTATGCCTCAAGCTCCTCAGCCATGATGACTGAAGTAATGATGATGGAAATGGGGTCGAGCAAGTCGGCTTGTTACCACAGCGATACTTCGGTTAATGATTCAATGGCAGGGTGTCATGTGATGAGTGAAGAAGTACACGCTGAAGACTCTAACATGAGTGCCCATGCTTTGATGGCTCAATGCGATATGTCTTCAATGAGCGAAGACGGTAGCTCGATGATGGGTAACCATTGTTCGAGTGCCGATTGTTGTGCCTCAATGTGTTCTGCAAGTCCCTATCCAATTCAGGCTGTTCAAGCCGTTGATCAACTTTCCTTTTCATTAGCTCGTTTTCAATCGGTCACGATTGGCCAGAAAGTCGCACGCGCTCAATCTTTGCTACGCCCACCTTCCGCATAAATCTATATCTAAAAATACAGCTCTATCAGTTAGATAAATCTGATAAGCCATTCTTTTTTATGCGCTAATTAGCGTTAGATATGGACATTCATTGTGAATATGAAACCAACAACCTCTGTGTTTGTCATGAACACGAGCTTAGTGGTTGCTGCTACCTTGCCTATGGCCTTGTTTTCAAGTGCTACGCTCGCGGCTACCACGGCGTCAGCTTCAAATGCTCAACACATTTCAGCACATGACCAAGCAAGCTCGACGCAGCAACTCAATACACTGATTGAGATTGCTTTAAGCGAAGATGGAAATCGCAAACAGTACTTTGCTCAGTCTCAAGCGATGCGAGAAACGGGCATTGCCAGCTCGACCTTAATGGATCCTAAATTAAAAGTTGGATTTGGCGGTTTGCCTGTCGATAGCTTTCAATTCGATGAAGACCCGATGACCAATATATCGGTAGGGCTGATGCAGCAGTTTGAGCGTGGCGATACGCTTAACCTTCAACAAAAAAAGGCAGGCCAACAGGCAGATGCTTTAGCTTTGCAGGTGCAAGCAAGAGAATTGACGGTTGCGAATAGCATGACGCAGCTTTGGCTTAAGTTAGGTTATCAGCAAAAGGCTGAGTCGGTGATTCGTCAAAATCGTCGTTTGTTGGTTGAGCTTGAAAACTATGTACAAACCAATTACTCGATTGGTAAAAGCGAAGCGCAAGATCTGCTTAATGCTCAGCTCCAAGTGAGCAAGCTTGATGAGAAACTTCAGGCAAACCAGCAGGTTCAGCGTCGTCTAATCTCTCAGCTTTCTGAATGGTTGGGTTCTGATTGGCTAGGCTCTCAGGTTCTTGATTCTCAGGGCACACTGAATGCAACTAACCAAATCGATTGGTCATTGTTGGAAAGCAAATTAGCGACCAATATCGATTCAACCAAGCACTACCAGCTACTGACTGACCATCCTTTGGTTAAGATCTCCGATGTCAGTATTTCCTCCAATCAAACTCAGGTCGAGTTAGCCGAGCAAGCTTATACCCCGCAGTTTGGGGTGGAAGTGATGTATGCACACCGTCAAGCCAATAACATGGCGGGTGAACCTGCTTCTGATCTGGTGAGTGCTTATCTGACAGTCGACATCCCGCTGTTTACAGGGAGCCGACAAGATAAGAACTTATCGGCTGCTCAGTATCAAGTTGGTGCGGCTAAATCTCAAAAAGACACCTTACTTTCCCAAATGAACGCGCAAGTGAATGCATTGCTGGTGGACAGATCAAATCTGATCCAGCGATTAGATCGCTATCAAACGTCCTTGCTTCCTCAAACCGCAGCACGAATCAGCGCGGTTGAAAGGGGCTATCAAAACAATACCGCTCAGTTTAACGATGTCATTTTAGCAACGACCGATGAGCTGGCGCTTAAGTTAGAGCAACAACGTTTGATCACCGATCTCAACATCGTTAACAGCAAACTGGCGGCGTTAGTCAGTGGCTTTGAATACCAAGTAAACCAACCACAACTCAATTCAAGCGCAACTAAACACACAGCCAATCAATAAGGGAATAGACAATGAGTTCAGTAAAAGTAGCAACAATCGCTTTATTGGTCGGTGGTGCACTGGGTTTTGGTGTGAATCACTTTGTCGTTGGGTCAGCACATAACATGTCAGCAATGGCAACGAGTACAGGCGCCGAAGTAAGTAAACAAACCAAGGATGAGCCTTTGTATTGGGTAGCTCCGATGGACCCAAATTATCAGCGTGATAAGCCGGGCCAGTCGCCAATGGGGATGGATCTTATCCCTGTGTATGCAGACGATGTGAACGGCGGAGCTAAAGATAAGCCCGGAACCGTGTTTATTGATTCTTCCGTGGAAAATAACCTTGGCGTGAAAACCGCACAAGTCACACGAGAAGCGCTATCACCGCGCATTGAAACCGTGGGTTATGTGGCGTTCGATGAAAGTACATTGTGGCAAACCAACGTAAGAGCAGCTGGTTGGGTTGAGAAGCTCTACATCAACGCAGTGGGTGAGAAGGTAAACAAAGGTGATGTACTTTTCACACTCTATTCTCCAGAGCTTGTTAAAGCACAAGAAGAGTTGATCAGTGCTTATAAAACGGGTCGTAAAGGTTTGATCAAGGGCTCGACTGAACGCTTAATTACCTTGGGTGTTGATAAGACTCAAATCCGCGCTATTACGCGCAAAGGCAAAGCCTCACAAACCATTGAAGTCAAAGCGCCAGCCGATGGTGTCATCGCAAGTTTGAATATCCGAGAAGGTGGTTACCTTTCACCTGCACAAGCGGTGATCAGTGCTGGCCCATTAGGCGAAGTATGGGTTGATGCTGAGGTGTTTGAGCGTCAAGCGCACTGGATCTCGTCAGGCAGCAATGCGGTGATGACGCTAGATGCCATTCCCGGCAAAGAGTGGTTGGGTAATGTCGATTACGTGTACCCAATCCTTGACCCAAAAACTCGAACCTTGCGCGTTCGTTTGAAGTTCTCCAATCCAAATGGCGAGCTTAAGCCAAATATGTTTGCAAATATTGCGCTGAAACCCATTAGTGATGAAGCGGTTCTTACTATCCCAAGATCTTCGGTGATTCACTCCGGTGGTATGACTCGAGTGGTGATGTCAGAAGGTTCTGGCAAGTATCGCTCTGCTCGTATTGAGGTTGGTCGTGAAGCTGGCGAAAAAATAGAGGTGCTTCAAGGGCTAGAGCAAGGTGAGAGTATTGTCACTTCTGCACACTTCATGTTGGATTCTGAATCGAGCCAATCAGCTGATCTGTCACGCATCAATGGTGTTGAGGAAGAAGCGGAAACCGTATGGGCAAACGGTGAAATTTCCGATGTTATGCAAGGCAGCCGTATGGTGACGATTAACCATCAGCCTGTTCCAGAATGGGATTGGCCGGGCATGGTGATGAATTTCACCTTTGTGGAAGGCTTGGACATGAGTGACGTGCAACGTGGTAAGGCAATTGACTTTGAGATGAGAAAGACAGAGTCAGGGCAATACGAGGTTGTTGATTACAAGGTCAACAAACACAAGATCGCCGGCGAAGTTTGGGTAACGGGTGACATTACCATGTTGATGGCAGATTTTGGCATGATCACTGTAAAACATCAGCCAGTCCCTGAGTGGAATTGGAAAGCGGGTGAAATGAATTTCCAAGCCAGTGATGACCTTGATTTATCTGAGTTTGCCGAGGGTCAAACCATTCGGTTTCTAGTGGCGAAGCAAGGTTCTGATTATGTGCTCAAATCTCTCGAACCGACGAATAGCACGGGTGAGGGCGAACTATGATCAATGCAATCATTCGCTGGTCTATTAGTAACCGCTTCTTAGTGCTGGTTGCTACTGTCGCCATCGTATTTGGCGGCTTATACAGCGTTAAAAATACACCGGTCGATGCCATTCCAGATTTATCAGATGTTCAGGTAATTATCAAAACCAGTTATCCGGGGCAAGCGCCACAAGTGGTCGAAGATCAGGTGACTTATCCATTGACCACCGCCATGTTAGCCGTACCAGGAGCTGAAACGGTTCGTGGTTACTCGTTTTTTGGTGATTCCTATGTCTATATCATCTTCAATGATGATACTGATATGTACTGGGCGCGTTCACGAGTGTTGGAGTACTTAAGCCAAGTTGCACCTAACTTGCCATCGAGTGCCAAGCCAACACTAGGGCCAGATGCAACCGGTGTGGGCTGGGTTTACAGCTACGTGTTGCAAGATAAAACCGGTCAGCACGACTTAGCGGAACTTCGTAGTTTGCAAGATTGGTTCTTGAAGTATGAGTTGCAAACCGTAGAAGGCGTGTCTGAAGTGGCGACCGTTGGCGGCATGGTGAAGCAGTATCAAGTACAGATTGATCCTGCCAAGTTACGTGCATATGACCTGACGCTTCAGCAAGTCAACAAGGCAATCCAAGATGGTAATCAAGAAACAGGAGCGTCTGTTGTCGAGATTGCCGAAGCCGAGCACATGGTTCGTACGACGGGTTACCTGACAAGCATCGAAGACATTCAATCTCTGCCGTTAAAAGTGACAGACAAAGGTACACCGCTACTATTAGGTGACATTGCTGACATTAACCTCGGCCCGCAAATGCGTCGTGGTATCTCGGAGCTCAACGGTGAGGGTGAAGCGGTTGGCGGCGTTATCGTGATGCGCTTTGGTGAAAATGCCAGTGAAGTGATCGATTCGGTTAAATCCAAGCTTGCGGAACTGCAAGCAGGCTTACCTGATGGTGTCGAGATTGTCGCGACTTATGACCGTTCTACTTTGATTGATTCAGCCGTTGAAAACCTTTGGAAGAAGCTGGCTGAAGAGTTCATCGTGGTCGCCGTGGTGTGTGCGCTGTTCTTGTTCCATATCCGCTCGTCGTTGGTTATCGCATTAAGCTTACCTGTCGGTATCTTAGGCGCATTCATCGTTATGCATTGGCAGGGTATTAACGCCAACATCATGTCTCTTGGCGGGATCGCGATTGCGATTGGCGCCATGGTGGATGGTGCCATAGTGATGATCGAGAACGTTCATAAACACATTGAACGGACTCCACTTACTGACAAAAACCGTTGGCAGGTGATTGGTAAGGCAGCAGAAGAAGTTGGCGCACCGCTGTTCTTCTCTCTGATTATCATTACCTTGAGCTTTGTGCCTGTGTTCGCGTTAGAAGGCCAAGAGGGCAAGATGTTCTCGCCACTTGCCTTTACCAAGACGTATGCGATGGCGGCAGCGGCAGGTTTGGCTATCACGCTTGTGCCTGTGCTAATGGGTTACTTCATTCGCGGCAACGTGCTACCTGAACACAAAAACCCAGTAAACCGCAGCCTAGTGGCGATGTATAAACCGCTTCTGAACCTCAGCCTAAAGTATCCAAAGGTGATGATTGTTATCGCACTTGGCTTAATGGCGTCTGCTTATTACCCAACCAGTAAACTTGGCAGCGAGTTCATCCCTCCTTTGGACGAAGGAGATTTGATGTACATGCCAACCACGTATCCGGGTATTTCAATTGGTAAAGCGCGTGAGTTGTTGCAACAAACCAACAAACTCATCAAAACCATTCCAGAAGTCGAAACCACGTGGGGCAAAATTGGCCGAGCAGAGACAGCAACCGATCCTGCGCCACTGACTATGATTGAAACGGTTATTCAGCTTAAACCACGAGATGAATGGCGTGACGGCGTCACTACTGAGTCGCTACGAAAAGAGTTTGATGATCTGATTCAATTCCCCGGTTTGACTAACGCATGGGTTATGCCAATCAAGACTCGGATCGACATGTTAGCGACCGGTATTAAAACGCCAATCGGAATCAAAATAGCAGGGCCAGATCTGAGTGTTATAGAGGACATTGGCTCTCAGCTCGAACCTATCTTAAATGGTGTTAGCGGTACGGCTTCTGTGTATGCCGAACGTGTGGCTGGTGGTCGCTATGTCACGATAGACATCAAACGTCGTTCTGCTGCGCGATATGGCTTGAGCATTAAAGAAGTGCAACAGGTTATTTCGACTGCGGTTGGTGGCATGAACGTGGGTGAAACCGTTGAGGGGCTAGAGCGTTATCCAATCAATGTTCGTTATCCACAAAGCTATCGTGATTCTGTCGTTAAGTTACAGAACCTACCGTTAGTGACACCAAACGGTGCTCGTATCGCGCTTTCTGATGTCGCGGATATTCGATATGAAGATGGCCCTCCGATGATCAAAACAGAGAATGCGCGTCCTAATGGTTGGGTGTTCGTGGATATCGAAGGGCGTGACCTTGGTTCTTATGTGGCAGAGGCACAAAAAGTCGTTACAGATCAAATTGTTTTGCCTGCGGGTTACTCACTGGCTTGGTCTGGTCAATACGAGTACATGGAACGCGCCAAAGATCGCTTAAGTGTGGTCGTGCCTATCACCATTGCCATCATTATGTTGCTGCTGTATTTGAGCTTCCGCCGTGTCGGTGAAGTGATGATGATCATGCTGACATTGCCACTCGCAATGGTGGGTGGTTTATGGCTGATGCATGTCCTCAATTACAACTTCTCGATTGCGGTGGGTGTGGGCTTTATCGCCCTTGCCGGGGTAGCTGTTGAGATAGGCGTCATTATGTTGGTCTACCTAAACCAAGCATGGCACTACAAAAAATTGGATGCGGAGCAGAACCAGCAAGCACTTCAGAGTGAAGACTTAACGGATGCGATTCGTGAGGGTGCAGGACTGCGTGTTCGCCCAGTGATGATGACAGTACTTACGGTGATCATTGGCCTCATTCCAATTATGTATGGCGAGGGAACGGGCTCTGAAGTGATGCAGCGAATTGCCGCGCCGATGATAGGCGGAATGGCGTCGGCACTGTTGCTTACCCTACTGGTGTTGCCTGCAATCTTTAAGCTCTGGAAACAGCGTGAGATTATGCATAGCCAAAACGAGACAAACAAATAACGTATTGATTATTAGCCCTTACTTACCAAAACAGAGTGAGTAAGGGCGTACCACATGAACATTTGAAACTAACAAATAAATAACTGAATTAATCTAAGGAACGATCATGAAAAAGACACTTATTGCGATTGCACTGACGTTAACTACTGCAACGGCTTTTGCTGAAATGGACCATTCGAATATGGACCACTCGATGATGAAGAGTGGAGAGATGGATCATTCAAAAATGGATCACAGCATGATGAAGGATGGAAAGATGGACCATTCGATGATGAATATGGAAGGCATGTCTGAAGTGGGTATGCCTGCGACAGGCGCAAAGCCGGATAAAGTGGTTCATGTTCTGCTAAGTGACGATATGAAAATTACCTTTAAGAACAAGGTCGAAATTGAGCCGAACGATGTGGTGCAGTTCGTTGTGATGAATACGGGCAAGATTGATCACGAATTCTCGATTGGTTCTGCTTCAGAGCAGCTAGAGCACCGTGAAATGATGAAAAACACGGGTAATCACGCCCATGACTCGGGTAGCACAGTTACAGTTAAGCCGGGTAAAGCGAAGCAATTGCTGTGGCATTTCTATGGTGATAATAACGTAGAGTTAGCGTGCAATATCCCTGGTCACGCTGAAGCGGGTATGGTGAAGTCGTTAACGCTTTAGACGTTAATCAATAGCGCTTTGTTGAATTAGAAATTCAATGAGGGCTAGAAAATTAAAGATAAGTCTTAACTTATACCTAAAGCGCTTTGCTGTGAGGGATTCGCTGAGGCTTATCTTTATTTATAGTCACTGTAGCAAGATAGAAGTTTCAAGCAGATGGTGTGCTTCGCCGCTCAGATGCGGTAGCTCTGCCATGATCTTTTTAAACTTGTCATCGATTGACTCTGCTTCATTCAGCGATCGAAAAGCCAGTACAGCCTGTTCAGGCTCGCTGTTCACATAACCTTTCAATGTATCTAGCTGAATTTTATTGGCATTTTCAACTTTTGCTAACGCGACATTAATTGCTTCGATGTTAATTGTTAACTCATTGATTTTAAACATTTTTATTATTTTGTGGGTTGTTGCTAATGCGCGCACATTACCACAATGATTTTTGCAGATATTGACCAAGATTATTAAATTGGAACAATTTTGAAAATCATTAAAAGCTGAACTGCAATGTGTGATTTGGATAGGTGTCAGAAATACGAAGCAATTTAAGGAGTTAATAGCTTTGGTTGGTCACTTAGCGTTGATTCGTCAATCTAAGCTTAAATAAAATAAGTTTAGTCAGTATAGATTTAATGATTATGGACTTAGCAAACGGCGAAAATTTTTGAATAGGGTGTCGCTGGAAGAAAGTGCGTAATGAAGCTTAAGGAGAAGTTGGAGCGTGCAGCGGGAATCGAACCCGCATCATCAGCTTGGAAGGCTGAGGTAATAGCCATTATACGATGCACGCACACTGTCTTATGAGTCAGACTGAGGCGTTAAGAGACTTGGAGCGTGCAGCGGGAATCGAACCCGCATCATCAGCTTGGAAGGCTGAGGTAATAGCCATTATACGATGCACGCACATCGTCTTAACGAGTTTGATAATGCCACATCTAACTGAAAACGAAACCTTTTTCTTTCATTTTTATTCTAAGTGCTCGCATAACCACCACTCCGCTAGTTTTTCCATCATGTTCGGCGCTTTCAGAGTGAATAAAACGTGACTAAAATCTCGTTAAAAGGAGGGCGAGAAATATTAGTAGATGTCATGCTGCTTTTTGCGATAAATCCGAGTCAATTTATAAACACGCTTTGGTGGTGCTTAGTTGTCATAAATCTCATGAAAATTAAGGAATTTGGAGTGTTAACATAAACTGATTTTTATTTGTGTTTTGGCGTCCACTAATAACAATCTGAATGCATAAATTTAACTTATCAGCCTGTCAAAACATTCAGTAAACTAATCCCAAATGAGTAGAGTTATAGGCACTTATAAGCCTTTGCAGAAAAAAGTAACGAGTTCAGTTGATAATTCACGCAAAAGTCTCGTCATTCCGTCTATCGTTTGGTACATTTGCCGCACATTTTGTCTCCCCTAAAATTCCCATGCCTTCTCAGTTCCGAATTAACAAAATTGTTGAAATTGGTGACACTCTTCACCGCAGTGGTTGTGCTCCTTACAAGCTAGAGAAATACACTCAATTCTATGCAAAAAAGCATGGTGTGGATGTGATGATCCAAGCAACGCCAACTGCGATTAACTATCAATTTCCAGACGATAACAACGCCGTTATTCTTAAGCGTCTAAAGCCTGCGTCAATTAACCTGAGTTTGTTGGCCAATACGATCATTCGTATTAACCAGCCAAGCAGTGAGCCTGTACCAGAACCTGTCGGTTACTCAAAATTTGTGACTGCACTTGCCAATATGGGTATTCCGCCTGCTTATTTGATGCTGGTGGGCAGTACGTTGGAAGCGGTGGGCTTTTCTGCGTTATTGGGTTTGATGGTGTGGGTATGTCAGCAAGTTCTTCATTCACGTCGTGCTATCGCGGTTGAGTTCATCTCGGCACTGCTAACCGGTATCTTCGTGGCGTTTCTGGCGAGCACAGGGTTGCCGATTCCGGTGTGGGCGTTGTGTATCGCCTCGATTGTCTTGTTTGTCCCCGGGTTATCCATAGCTAACGCATTAGAATGTTTGGCGTTTAATGACTTGGTTTCTGGTACCAGCTTGCTAGGGCAGAGCGCCTTAACCCTGATTAAGCTGTTTGTCGGGATTATCATGGGGCTCAACATCGGTGAAGCGATATGGGGACAAGCGGTCTCCATCGACTATACCAACGCGGTACCGATGTGGATGCACATATCTGGCTTGGTGCTGATCTCTGTGTCTATCGGTGTGATGTTCAATGCTCGCCCTAAAGACATCTTACTTGGTTTGCCAGTTGCCGTTCTCGGTATGTGGGGCCCATTCTATCTAGGTTTTGATAGTGGTTGGGTTGTCGGCACTTGGGTGACGACGGTTCTTATTACTTTGTACGGAACTTGGATTGCCAAGAAGATGGAGCTCACGGGTTCTATTTATATCGTGCAAGGGATCATCATCTTGGTTCCGGGTAGCCGAGTATTAGTGAGTGCCAGCCAGTCGGTGTTTGAACAATCGATTTTGCCTATCCCGAGTATTGGTTTATCGGCGTTATTCATGTTCTCGGCAATCGTGGCAGGGCAAATTACCGCTTACTCGATTTACTCACCAAAAGTCGAACGTTAAGCCGTTCCGCTTTTCAAACCTTTAAACAAACACAGCTTAGCGGCTGTGTTTGTTCGTTTTAGGTGCTGCTCTTTTTTGAAGACAATTAGCTCTCCGTAAAACTTGTTAGATTTATGCTCGCTAAGCCTGACAAGAGCCATTAAAATGGAACAAATTCTATTTAAATTAAGTATTAACGTATGTCTCTACCTCCTTGCCCGCAATGCCAATCTGAATATGTTTACCCAGACCAAAACAACCTAATCTGCCCTGAGTGCGCCTACGAATGGAACCCAGAAGAAGAGCGTTTAGAAAGAGAAGCCGCGCGTGTTAAGGACGTGAATGGCGTTGTATTGGAAAGTGGCGATAAAGTTACCTTCATTAAAGATCTAAAAATTAAAGGCAGTTCTAGCGTATTGAAAATTGGTACTAAAGCTGTGATTCGACGCATCAATGAAGGCAAAGATCACCAACTAGATTGCAAGCTGGATGGTGGCGGTGAAATGCTGGTTACGGCGAAGTACGTTAAGAAGCAGTAACCATTGTTTCAAATAATTGTCGTAAATCTTCAATAAGTTTAAGTCGCTTCTCGACATACTGATTCGCATATTAAAACGCAATAATTTTAGAGAATTAAGATGATTAGAGAGTACAACCCAGCTGATATTGAGGTCGTTTTAGATATTTGGTTAACCGCCTCGATCAAGGCGCATGACTTTGTGGCTCCTGAGTTCTGGGAGTCTCAAGTAGGTAATATGCGCGACATATACATTCCTGCATCAATAACTTACGTGTATCAAGTAGACGGTGAGGTTTGTGGCTTTTATTCGCTTTATGAAGGTATCTTAGCGGCGATATTTGTGAGCCCACAGCATCAAGGCTGTGGTGTTGGTAAGCAACTTATCCAACACGCGAAGCTTGAATGCCCGAATCTGTCTTTGAATGTGTATAAAGAGAACCAAGCGACCATTGAGTTCTACTTGTCTCAAGGTTTCTCTATTGTGAGCGAACAAACTGATGAGCACACAGGACATCAAGAATACACCATGCACTTATCTTAAGCTTGATAACTAAACCCGGTAGAAAAGTAACAGGAATCAACATCATATGGACATGGTTAAAGCTGCTCTTTCGCATTCAACAAGAGCTGCTCAGTCATCAGATTATGAATTTCTGT
Source organism: Vibrio sp. 10N.222.52.C12 (assembly GCF_041474215.1). Classification (NCBI taxonomy): domain Bacteria; kingdom Pseudomonadati; phylum Pseudomonadota; class Gammaproteobacteria; order Vibrionales; family Vibrionaceae; genus Vibrio; species Vibrio sp. 10N.222.52.C12. Next base: position 62,916 of record NZ_JBFRTR010000056.1, on the reverse strand, counting down.
TCGAGCTTAAGAGGGCCGCTGAGTTCGAACCTATCAAGGCCGTATTTGGCTGGGATGAGCAGGTTCAACGAGATATACACGCTGAAGAGTGGGCAGAAGAACGGCCTGAAATCATTGAATATCAAGGTCAAGCGATTGGCAGTGTGTTGTTGCAAGACAAAGGCGAGTACTTCTATTTTTGCCGATTCTTCTTATTGCCTGAGTATCATGGAAAGGGCATCGGCAGCCAAGTACTGAAAGATTGCTTAACTAAGGCTGACAGCCTCAATAAACCCGTCGAACTTTGTTACCTGCAAGGTAATCGAGTTGGGGAGTTGTACTTGAGGTTTGGCTTTGAAATCACCTCGCAAAACGAGCAGTTTGTCTATATGTGGCGTAAATAGACACTCATTCAAAATGATCACACCGTGTCGGTAACTTGATAGGCACCTGACACTTATCTAACGTAAAACCTTGTAAAGCTCCCTATGCTTGATGACTAAGCGATTACACTTAGAAAAGATCGAGCGTAAGGGAGTGTGCAATGAATTATTACCCGACTTCAAAAATCGTGGGTGAACAAAGGTTTGGCTTTGGGCCCAAACTAGGTCAAACAACCTATTATTCTCCTGTAGAACAGTTGGATAAAAAGCCATTCGTTCACCAAGCTATACAAGACTTACCGAGTACTGAATCTACTCTGATTAAAGTAGGAGAGAATCGTGTACAACGAATGAAGGCCAAGGGTGACGAACAACAGATGCAAGCCACGAAGAAAGAAGCGCAGTCTTTTCTTCGAACGCAGTATCGACAACAAGCTCAAGCTCGCCACCTACAAAGTGTTGAAACTCCTTATGGTTTTCAAGAGCGCATCATTCAGTTTTGGAGCAATCACTTCGCCATCTCGGTCGATAATCGAAAACTGATGCCCTTGGCCGCCAGCATTGAAAACGATGTGGTTCGCCAGCATTGGAATGGTAACTTTGGCGAGATGCTGATGGCTTCTTCTAAACATCCTGCGATGCTTCTGTATCTCGACAATCAACTCTCGATTGGTCCCAATTCAAAAGTCGGAAAGCGCCGTAATAAGGGGCTCAATGAGAACCTCGCTCGTGAGATCTTAGAACTCCACACTCTTGGCGTTGACGGTTCTTATACTCAGCAAGATGTTATTGCTTTAGCAAAAGGCATTTCAGGCTGGGGCATTAAATTCAAATCTCCTGATGCTGGTTTTCGATTCGCTAATAATCTGCATGAGCCAGGAAGTATCACACTGCTTGGAAAGTCCTATTCTCAATCCGGGGTCTCGCAAGGAGAGTCGTGTTTAAAAACCTTAGCGACCCACAAAGACACTGCTGCGCACTTGGTTGATAAGCTTTGCCAGCATTTCATTGGCGACATATCTAAAGAACTCTCAGAGCAAATGGTTGCTGAATATCTGAAAGGCGAGGGAGATTTACTGCCTATCTATCGCTTGTTATTGAACAGCGCTGAGGCGAGTAAACCTAACCCTAATCGTTTTAGACCGCCGAAGGAGTGGCTGTTTGCCGTTCTTCGTAGTGCCGATATTTCTTTAAACGAGAAACAGGCATTCAATGCACTCAACAATTTAGGGCAGCCTCCTTTTAAACCGGGTTCACCTGCAGGCTGGTCGGATCAAGACAGAGACTACAATAGCCCTTCGGCGTTGACTCAACGTATGCAAGTTGCGAATAGGCTTGCGTCTGCTGCAATAAAATCGGCTAAAGCGTCAGGAGTTAAGCCGAAAGCGGTAGTGGATAAAGTGATCGCGGGTTTATATGGCGATGCTATTGATGAACACACCCAAATTGTATTGAACAAAGCCGACAGCGCTGCAATGCAACTTTCCCTGTTGTGGCTAAGTCCGCAGTTTCAATATCGTTAGGAGTGGGTATGAAAAAGTCAGATTGTTCTCAGAATAAAGCGCCACATAGTATTAACCGCCGCCAGTTCATGGGTATTGCGGCGGCTGTTGGCGTCAGTGCGATGCTGCCATTTCCAAGCTTTGCCAAAACAGGTTCAGACAATATCTTCATTTGGGTATCACTGCGTGGCGCGATGGATGGTTTAAATGTTGTAGTGCCGCATGCCGATCCGGATTACTCTAATTTGAGACCCAACATCGGATTAAAACCTGAACAGCTAGTGAAGTTGGATGATTTCTTTGGGCTCCATCCGTCCCTAAAGCAATGCCATCAATGGTATGAGAGTAACGAACTCAGCTTTGTACACGCTTGTTCAACCGCTTATCGCGAGCGCTCACATTTTGATGGACAGAAGATATTGGAGAATGGCACTTCCGACCCGTTTAACACCGTAGGGTGGATTAACCGTTTACTCACGTTGAGCTCAGAAAAATACGATGGAATAGCGATTGATTCGGGCTTACCACTCATCATGCAGGGCGAATCGACCGTTGCAAGTTGGTACCCAAACCGCTTAAAAACACGTGATAAACAAACGGAACTGCTGGAAGAGTTGTTTCAAAGTGACCAAATGCTGTCTTCAAACTTTGAAAGTGTCATGAAGATAGATCAACTGGTAGGCGACCAAGGTGTCGGCAAACAGTTTAAATCATTGATGGGTAAAACAGGCGACATATTGTCGGCTGATAACGGACCAAACATCGCAGCGTTAGAACTCGGTGGGTGGGACACTCACGCCAATCAAGGCAACGTAAATGGACGGTTGAGTAATCAGCTTAAAACTTTGGATGTTGGGTTAGCGGCTCTCAAAGCTTCACTAGGTGATCGTTGGCAGAAGACAGTGATCATTGCAGCCAGTGAATTTGGTCGAACAGCAAAAGAAAACGGCACCAAAGGCACCGACCATGGCACTGGCAACGTCATGTTTGTTGCGGGTGGTGCGCTGCCATCGTTGAAAGGAGCGGGTGGTAAGGTTATTACCAATTGGCCGGGCTTGAGCCAAAGCCAGCTATATGAAGGCCGAGACCTTAGTCCAACGACTGATATGCGTTCGGTTATCAAGGGTGTGCTCAACCGACATTTATCGATAGAAGTGAAACAACTCAACGCTATCTTCCCTGATAGTGCCGATATTAGACCGATGAATCTTGTTTAGAGTTTTACCAAGACCCAGTTAGATGCGATTCAGTCGTTTGAATCGCTCTCTATTTGTGACTCGCTTGTTTACGATTTAATCGCCAACAGTGCTCCGAACGTCACTAAGCCAAATCCACATGCTTGATTAAGCCTTTTCTTTGCTCTCAATAGATGCTTTTGCAATGTATTCGAAGTAAACAGCATAGCGACAACGCCAAACCATAAACCGTGAAGAACGATCATGTAAAGCCCATAGCCGAGCGCGACATGCTGGTTTTCTGCATCAGGTGAGATGACTTGGCTGAAGATGCTCAAAAAGAACAACATGGTTTTTGGGTTGAGCACGTTACATAAGAAGCCTTGGGCTAAATAGCGCCAAACACTGGTGCTTTGCTTTGCATCTTCCATCGGTGCAAGCTTGTTGTCCGCACTCAAGATACCTTTTAGCCCTAGATAAATAAGGTAGGTTGCACCTGCGTATCTAATCATGTCAAACAGCTGCTCATTCTGTGAGATTAAGTAACTGATCCCAAGCATTGAATAACTGATGTGAGCACAAATCGCTAAACTCACACCGATTGCAGTCCAAATCCCTGCTTGTCTTCCTTGGTTGACACTGTTTTTCAAAACTAAAACGAAATCAGCGCCTGGGCTGATAACAATCAATAGTCCCAATACTGCTAGGATTAACCACTCCATAATGACTCCAACTCTTTATATTTGATGAGCCAGCATTGTATGGTTTTTTATTGCTGCCTATAATCGAAATGAATTCCACCTATCTGTGAGAAAAAATCACACATGAGACATTTGAAAGCATTTCATATTTTCCACGTAGCAGCGCATTCGAGTAGTTACAGTGAAGCGGCGGATAAACTCAATATCACACATGGCGCGGTGAGTAAGTAGATCAAGGTATTGGAAAATCACTTATCCCAAGTTTTGTTCTACAAACAGGGCAGGAATGTGTGTCTCACCAAAGAAGGGGAATTACTCAAAGGTTACACAGAGCAAGCGTTCCAAGCCTTGGAGACTGGAGTCCATAAGCTTAATCAGCTGAATCATCAAGCGTTGGAAGTTTCATGCGAACCCACATTGACCATGCGTTGGTTAATGCCTCGACTCGGTGATTTCTATAACGAATCCGGAATTGATGTTCGATTGTCGACTGCTGGTGGGCCTGTGAACTTGAATGCGACAGGGCTCGATATGGCGATTCGCCGAGATGACTTTAAATTAACCGAGCGTTACGAACAGATACCACTAGTTGAAGAGTGGGTAGGCCCTGTGTGTTCCCCGGGTTATTGGCAGCAGGTAAAAGATAACTTAGATGATGTGAAATTACTGCACAGCAGTACACGGCCAGGTGCTTGGAGTCATTGGGGTGCTATCACTATAGATAAAGTTAATGGTGGAGAGTGGTCAAAAGCTCGAGCGAACCAAACATTTGCACACTTCTACTTTTGCTTTCAGGCGGCTGTCGATGGGTTAGGCATAGCGCTTGGGTCTTATCCACTTGTCGCCGACGATCTTGAAAGAGGTAACTTGATCGCGCCGTTTGGCTTCGTACCTTCTGGTCACCAGTACATATTGCTCACGCAAGATAGCAACCATGAAGAGCCAGAAAGCCCGTTTGTTGTTTGGCTGAAGAATGAGTTATCGCAGTGTGTTCCAACTTTATAGGAACGACATCCGACCTAGAAGTGTGCTTGTCTTATGTCAGGCTCTAGTTCGTTGTTGTGGAAATCACTCAATAGGCAAAGACAGCACGCCACCATTGAGTTCGACTTGTTTTAGCCATTCGGTTGGAATTTCGCCATCTCCTTCGTAGAAACACGCCGCTAATACCGCGCCAATTACAATCGCACGACCGCAGCTGTCACCACCACATAAGATGTTGTCGCGAATGCCTTGTTGATAACTCTGAGCACCTGCAATAATGCGAATCAGCAAGGGGAACGCGGCACTCAGTTCACAATGCAATCCAAACTTCTTCGCGGCATCTGTAATCGAAAGCTCTGGATCAGCCAGTGCTTCGTCGATTTGATCGTGTATGAACTTGCTACAAGTTTGTCGCACCATTTCTACCGATTGCAGTGGAGAGTTGCCTTGAATTGCCGCTTGAACCAATAAGGTGATGGCTTGTGCCCATTCCACGGCTTTGTCGTTGTTGTTGGTCACTCGTACCGCACTCTCTACCATTGCTGGTAAGGTGTGAGAAGTATAAGTACATGCGATTAATGGAATGATCTTTGAGACTGTGGGGAGCTGTGTATCATCCGCACCACACGCTGTAATCGGAGCGTTTGCCAATTCTAATTGATGGATGTTCAACAAGCTCATACGAGTCGCTTTATCAATGTAGCCTTTCCAACTACCACCAAAATCAAACCAGAATCGGAAGTGCTTGATGTAGCTCGCTTCATCGTACTGTTGGTTGTCGACTAAACTGTCGACCATCGCCAATAGCTGAGCACCATACTGTGATTGTTCACCTGCGGTTTTTCCTTGGTGAGCAAAGTAGCCCTTGTCTTGATAATCGAACTGATTCGGTGAGCGAAATTCTGGCTCAAAACCTGCTACGTGTAAGATCCTCTCTTGGTCATATAGCCAGTGCAGCCCCATTGAAGCAGCGTCTCCAACTAATGCGCCGACAACGGCGTAAAAAGCTCTTTCTTTATGATTGTCCATGTTGAGCGATGTCCTTGAGATGAATCAACGTAGTTCGATACGTTAAGTATAGTGATTAGCCGAGCATTTTGCTGTGTTTCTAAGAAGAAATATGAAGGAATAAATTCTGACTGATCAATAACTTAAATCAATCAGGTGAAATGGGTAAGGGTGATGAATAGCTGGGCGAGTCGGTACTTCTTATTAATGACGTTACTGATGGTTAAGGTAAGCACTAGAACGTTGCTCAATCACTTTGAACAGACGCGAAAGCACAAAGCATAAAGCAAAATATACGAAGCCTACAATCAGCCAGATCTCGAAGATCAAACCGGAAGAGTTCGCCATTTCAGTGCCAACAAATGTCATCTCTTGAATCGAAATCAGGGATACAATCGAGGTATCTTTTACTAGAGAAATTGCCTGACCTGCTAAAGGCGGTGTGATGGCCGTTAATACTTGCGGGCCAACCACAAATCGATACTTAGACAACGCCGATAAGCCGAGTGAATCGGCCGCTTCCCATTGCCCTTTAGGAATACTTTCTAAGCCAGCTCGAATCACTTCTGCGATGTAAGCCGAAGAGAGCAAACCAATACAGATAACACCAGACGCCAAGTTTTCCCAAAGGTTAGCAGGACCAAACAGAAAGGCTTGAACAGCGTTAATCTCGCCGTTGTGTTCACGTAAGATACTTTCTAAACCAAGTAATGGAATCAGTTGGTTAGAAACGAAGAAATAGAATATGAAGACAAAAACCAGTGGTGGAATATTTCGAACCAGTTGGATAAAAATCAGTGCAGGCGTACGAAAGAAAGCAATTTTAGAGTGCCTAGCAACGCCAAGTAATGTGCCAAAAGAGAGTGCTAAAACCATGCTCCAAACACTCAAGCGCAGTGTCGCGATCAAGCCTTGGAAAAAGTAAGGAATATTGCCTTGAGAAGGCGGAATGAAAATCAGGGTAAACGCATCTTCCCAGCGCCAATGGTAGTTAATACCAACAGCGGAACGATAATAAAGCCAACCTGCGAACGCGAAAATGATCGCAAACAACACTCCATCTAATAGATTGAGGCGTTGATACCAAGGCTTCGTGTGAAGGTTGGGCTTGGGCGTTGATAATGCGCTAGTACTACTCACGTCATTCCTGTTTAAACAATGATAATTAATATGCTGTGAGAGTGGCTATGAGTTTATAGCTATCTCGGGTGTTTCTTAAAAGACAGTACCAGCAAGGTACTGCCTTGATTGGTTCTTTAGCGTCTAATTGGCAGTTGATTACTGACCTTGAGCAATCTGGTCTTGCCAATCTAGAGTAGAGAACCAGTACTCGTAACGCTCTTTCAACCAACCGTCTTCAGTACGTGCTTTGATCCACTCGTTGAAGAATTCTGTCTTGTCAGTTTCACCTAGGCGAACTGCAAATGCTTCATTACCTTTTGATAGGCGTTCTTCGAATGGAATAAATAGCGTGTCTGCGTTTTTAATCGCTTCATGTTCTGGTTTCGGGCTAGACGCGATAACTGCGTGCGCGTTGCCGTTTAACACTTCTTGGAATGCTTGAGCATCGTCATCGAACTGTAGAACTTTCGCTTTAGGGAAGGTTTCACGAGCCACTTGAACTGTGAACGCACCACGACGCGCAGCGATTTTTACACGGCGAGAATCAAAATCAGAGATTTGTGTATAACCTTCTGCTAGCTCTTTATTCGCCGCCAGTTGGACGCCGGAGTGCGAGTAAGGTTCAGTGAACAATACGCTTTTAGCGCGAGCTTCAGTGATAGACATACCGCCAATGATTACATCAAACTTGTTCGAAAGTAGAGAAGGGATGATGCCGTCCCATGCCGTAGGAACGAACTCGACTTTCCAACCCGAATCTTCGGCAAGGCGTTTCGCCACGTCGATTTCAAAGCCAACAAGATCGCCTTGTTTGTTACGCATCGCCCAAGGAACAAACGTCGACATACCAACGCGTAGAGAGCCACGTTCGTTGATTTTGTCTAGGTTAGGCGTTTCAGAAGCAAGAGCAGGCAAACTGACGGCAAGCGCAAGTAGGGCTGTAATTGCGGTTTTAAATAGCTTCATGCTGATAAATCCTTATTGTGTTCGCCAGTTAGCTCCGAGCTTATGCTCAAGCCAAGCAGCAACGGCAGAAAGTGAAAGTGTAAGAGCAAGATAAATGATCGCCACAGAGAACCAAATCTCGAATGGCATCGCGGTTTCAGAAACAATGTTTCTGGCTTCAGTCGTCAGGTCAAAAATAGCCATGACACTCACAATTGAAGAGTTTTTAATAAGAGAGATCACTTCATTGGTCAAAGGTGGCAAGGTGCGTTGCACCACCTGAGGAAGAATCACATCCCAGTAAGTATAGGTCTTTGATAAGCCCAAGGATTGAGCTGCTTCAAATTGTCCTCTCGCAATACCATTTAAACCAGCACGAAATATCTCGGCGGTGTAAGCGCCTTGGAAAAGTGCCAAGGCTAAAACGGCAGTACTAAAGCGATCGAGCCCTAATACGGGGCCAAATACAAAATAGAGCAAATAAATTTGTACTAATAACGGCGTGTTACGAATCAACTCAACATAGCTGGTGGCTAAGGTGCGTCCAACCACCGAATTGGAGTTTCGCAATAGGGCTGTGGTTAAGCCAATCACCAGCGTTGCAACCAAAGAAATCAAAGAGATATTGATGGTAACTAGTAGCCCTTCAACTAATTCTGCAGGCCACCATTCACCATCTTCATAGAAAGCAATATAGTCCGGCACACGCTCCCATTGCCAGCTGTATCCCATGGTTTGTGCACCAGAGTCGAGAATCCAAACAACAGCAGCCACCAGTACAACAATCTGTACCAAAGCAGATAGGGCGGGTTTAATAATTCGAATCAACATCAATAAGTCAGGATCTGATTTAGGAACGCTTGAGTACGTTCATGTTGAGGGGTTTCAAAAAGCGATTGTGGAGTATTCGATTCCACAATTTGTCCTTCATCCATGAAGATAACGCGGTCGGCCACTTGTTTTGCAAAGCCCATTTCGTGGGTCACACACACCATAGTGATGCCTTCGCTCGCCAGTTCAACCATCACATCGAGCACTTCGTTGATCATCTCCGGATCAAGCGCTGAAGTGGGTTCGTCAAACAAGAGTAATTCCGGCTTCATACACAGGGAACGGGCGATAGCCACGCGTTGTTGCTGGCCGCCAGAAAGTTGCACTGGGTATTTGTTGGCTTGTTCTGCAATGTGCACACGCTCTAGATAGTGCATTGCTATCTTCTCGGCTTCTTGTTTGCTTTTTTTAAGCGTACGAATTGGCGACAGAGTTAGGTTCTCAAGCACGGTAAGATGGGGGAATAAATGAAAGTGCTGAAACACCATTCCGACTTGGCCCGGTGTGTTGAACTTACTCGGGAGTACTTGTTCTAGCACGGAAAGTTCGCCACTTTCGAAAGGTTCTAGCTGATTGATACAACGGATCAATGTTGATTTACCCGAACCAGACGGCCCGCAAATCACCACTATCTCTCCTTGTTCAATATTTAAATCGATATCCTTTAGGGCATGAAAATCACCATACCACTTGTTAAGTGACTTAAACTTAACCATTTCCTTGAGATTGTTCAAATCGTTGTTCATACCTAGTAAAGAGACAGGTTTACCTTACCAATATAGAAATCTGAATGCACATAAAATTAAGGACTTATGAGAATTTAATAGCATCTTGTAGGGCAAATTAAAAAGCAGCGCCCAAAATGAACGCTGCTTTGTTTGTACGAAAGAAATAAGTAATGGGTTCAGTCAGATGTAAAAAATCATCTTTGTGTGACCATTGTCTTTGCTTTCTCTCTACTTTAGCAATTCTTAGTGAATCGCAGACTCTAAAATCTCACGCGTTTTCTCTGGCGTGATTGCTTGGTTTTCGCCAAGTTGCAGGTAACCGTGTGATTCAAGTTGAGCGACAACATTGTCAATCGCCGTTGCTTTGTTTGTTTCGTAGCCGTCGAACATGGTTGCTACGTCTAGGCTGTGGTAGAACGCTTCGATTGCAGCGATTGTGCGTTCTGCTAAATCAGCACCCGCTTCTAGGCCAAATACGTTACGACCCATTTGCTCTAGCTTGCCGCGCTTCGCTTCGATTTGGTTACGAAGTAGTGAAGGTTGAACAATCGCAAGCGAACGTGCGTGATCTACATGCCATAGTGCAGTGAATTCGTGGCCAATCATGTGAGTTGCCCAATCTTGAGGAACACCTGTACCAATCAGGCCGTTAAGCGCTTGGTTTGCTGTCCACATTAGGTTTGCACGCCATGCATCGTTGTCACGCTCGTCGTATTGCTTACCCAGTACAACTAGGTTCTTAAGCAGTGTTTCTGCGTAACCGTCTTGAACCATTGCGTCTGTTGGCATCGTGATGTATTGCTCACATACGTGAACCCACGCATCAACTAATCCGTTGATCAGCTGGCGCTCAGGTAGAGACTTCATTACATCTGGGTCCATAACCGCAAACTTAGGCTGTACTGCAGGGTTAAGGAAAGCAAGCTTCTCTTGAGTCGCTTTGCGCGTGATTACCGCGCCCATGTTAGATTCAGAACCTGTCGCAGGAAGAGTCAGCACCGCACCGATTGGCGTCGCTTCAGTTACTTGGTGTTTGCCCGCTAGAATGTCCCAACCGTCGCCGTCGTATTTAGCCGCTGCAGCAACGTATTTAGAACCGTCGATTACCGAACCACCGCCAACAGCGATAATGAACTCTGCGTTTTCTTCTTTAACAAGAGCGACTGCTTTGTCTAGCGTCTCTTTGGTAGGGTTTGCTTCAACGCCAGAGAACTCAATCCAAGAGTGATCTTTTAAAGCTTCTACAACTTGGTCGTAAACACCGTTGCTCTTGATTGAACCGCCACCATAGATGACCAGTACTTTCTTCGAAGTATCAACCGCTTGGCTGATAGCGTTGATTTGGCCTTGGCCGAAATGGATAACAGTAGGGTTAACGTAAGTAAATTGCATCAGAGATTCCTTGTGTAAAGCGAAATTTGTTATTTTGGTTTATTGCTCAATTTCTATATTTGCATATTAGTACAGTAATCTAGGTCAATGAAGAGCTGTTCCTCCAAATAAATTGCCTATTTCTACAAACTTGATATTCTTCCTCTGCTTTAGCTTACTTACTCTTAGCACTTGGAATGGAAAGTCGCCACTTATGAAAACACTCGCTCAGTTGTTACAGTCATATGTAGAACACAAAGGTTGGGATGATCTCGAAGGGATCAGAGAAACTGAAATTAGCGGCGTGTGGTTGTATAGAAGCAGTGGAGGGAATCAGCGTCAGCCATTTACTTACCAGTCTGGCATTATCATGCTCGGACAGGGTAAAAAGAACATCTACATTGGCGAAAGGCCAGTGACTTACGCTGCAGGTGATTATCTTGTGGTGGGTGTGCCAATGCCGTTAGAGTGCGAAGCCTTGCCTGTTAATGGTGAACCATTGCTTGGCTTGTCGATTAGCATTGATTCTCAACGCTTGCATAGCTTAGTCAAAAAGCTCGAAGATCAAGGCTTCTTAGAGAGCTACTGCAACAAGCACAAACAGAACTCGAGTGGCTTAGAATCGACGCCAATGGAAGAGCAAATGCTAGAGAGCTTTACCCGATTGGTGAAAACGCTGCATTGCGACATTGAAGCCAACATATTGGGCGATGCCATGGTAACGGAGATTGTCTACCGCGCATTAACCGGTTCAGAAGGGCGTGTGCTGTTTGATTTAGCTCATCATGATGGCCATTACGCACGTGTTGCCAAAGCGCTGTCTAAAGTGCATGAAGAGTACGACCAAACCATCACCGTTCAATCGCTTGCTGACGAAGCCAACATGAGCGTGTCTGCCTTCCACAATGCATTCCGTAATGTCACCTTTGAATCACCTCTTCAATACTTGAAAAAGGTTAGACTTAATAAAGCCAAAGAGCTGATTCAACTAGAAGGCCTTCGTATTAGTGATGCTGCACGTCGAGTCGGTTACTCCAGCCCATCTCAATTTAGCCGCGAATTTAAGCGCCACTTCAATACTACTCCAAGAGCGGTTTAGTTCTTCTTTCAACGAAACTATGTGTTGAGAGCTATAATGCCAAAAGCTATGGTGACGATTGCTCATATTTGTTGAATTATATGAGTAAATGTATCTAATCATAGGCATTGTCAGATTGTAGGTATTTGATTCTCGAATATATTATTAACGTACTTATATAAAATAAGCTCTCGAAAATAATTAATTAAATAGCCTAAGAGTTTATGCACAGGTATAGGGGAGAAACTCACTAACTTAGCTATTAACGAAGTTTTAGTGTGAACAACCTATCAAATATTATCTAAAATTCTGGAATTACTCACCGTACTATCAGAGAGAGTATTCAGGATTATTGAATAGACTTAAAATTAAAGATAATTTAGCAGTTGATAAAGCCTAGTACGACGGATAATTAGTCGTTTGATGACTAATTATTCTGTAACTTGCTGATTTGTAGTCAACTGAGAGTCTGATTGATATCACGTTTACCTTAAAATAATTCACTTAATATGGCGCTACTTTAATCATTCTTTCCAATACGATTGTTAAATATAAATACGTATGACTATATTATTAAAAGGATAATTCCGATGAGTAGCGATATCATTAAAATTTCAAGAAATACTGAAAACGCACCAATTAATTCTGTATCTACACAAACGGTCGCTTTTTCTCATTATAATAACTTTTCAGCTCAATTACCTGTTGACCCTAAAACAGGTGAAGTAGTGATTGGTGATATTAAAGACCAAGCAGCACAATGCTTAAATAATATTAAGGCCATTGTTGAAAGCATCGACCATGTTATGGATGATGTTGTGAAGATTAATGTTTTCGTTAAGAATATTTCTGATATCGATGCTATTGATGAAGTTTACAAAAGCTTCTTCGAAAACAGCCTCCCTACACGCACAGTCGTGGGCGTAGCTGCGCTACCGAACAGTGACGCTTTAGTTCAAATGGATGCGCTTATTTCAAACGGCGAAGGCACTAAACCACAAGCACCTTGCGCGCTAGTTAAGGTATCAAGAAATACAGATAACGCGCCTCAAAGTACTGTATCGACGCAGACTGCGGCTTTTTCTCACTACAACAACCTTTCGGCTCAATTGCCTATCGATGTAAATACAGGTGAGTTGGTTGATGGTGGTATCGAAGCGCAAACAGCACAATGTCTATCAAACATTAAAGCGGTTCTAGAGAGTATCGGTCATGTCATGAATGATGTGGTTAAAACGACTATCTACGTGAAAAATATCGCAGATGCGGAAGTGGTAAATGAAGTATGTGCTAAATTCTTCCCAAGCTACGTTCCTGCTCGTACCGTTGTTAACGCCGCTGAACTACCAATGGGCGCTTTAATTCAAATTGATACATCCGTTTCACATGGTGACGGTACACCGCCGCAATTACCAGAAGACACTCGCTTACTGGTTATTGAAGCTAATAATACTGTTGCTGCACCATTCATGCCCTATTCGCATACTGTTGCTTTCTCTCACTACAATCATATTTCAGCCCAATTACCTTTAGATCCGAAAACAAATGAAATCGTTGCTGGCGGGGTAAAAGAACAAGCGGAACAATGTTTAAACAATATTAAGGCGATAATTGAAAGCGTTGACCATAGCATGGACGATACGGTGAAAATTAATATTCAACTTAAGGATATTTCAGATATTGATGTGGTAAACGAAGTCTACACCACATTCTTTAATGCTGAGCTGCCTGCAAGAACGGTAGTAGGGGTTTCAGAAATCCCAATGAATGCTTTAGTACAAATTGATGCTGTCGTTTCTAACTGTGAAGGGACACCTCCACAAGACGTTGTTGCATAAATCAATTGAACCCTTCTCGATAATATCGATCAGATCTCGGTTTAGCTTCCAAATAGGGAGCAAACTCAACAGGCCGAGATCTGATCCGTTCACTTCATTACTCAAGTCCATCGAAGCGACACACCTAAGCTTATCCCGTAAACATGGTATTTATAAGGTTGAAGTGTTTTAATATGAAAAACGGACGCTTAACGTAATAAAGAAAACCAGTTTATGCAATTTCGAGCCATTTTACTGCTATGCCTTACCCTAATAGGGTGTTCGTCCAATCAAGAGTTGGTACCCGACCCAACAACCATCACGCTATTTTATGGTGATACATCCATCGCCGCAGGTGTTTTAGAGGATAAAACATTCAATTCAGTCCTTACCGATAGGGTTGAAAGCGTTACGTTTTCGGGCTCAATATCAAAGAAAGACTCTGGCTATTTTGTCGATATGTTAGTGATTCGAGAAACAAAAGAGCCACGTTCAACACGACAGCTTAACACCTCGCTTCTAATGAAACCGGGAGAGTTAGTAGATGTTGGCGGCGTGAATAACGATGTGTTCAGGGTAATCCTCGAGTAACAAAAATAAAGTGTTCAATTAATCTGATTTTTTGCTTTACCTCAACCTAACTTGAAGTCTTAAGCTTCTCTTACTGATTAAGAAGGAGCTTATTATGCAAAATAACTACGTAAAAGAACTCGCCGTTAAAACTTACCAAGAAGACCTTCAAAAAGAGTACGTTAGATCTAAAGCTCAGCCATTCCACGCCCCAAGTTTTATCGGTGGGGTGCTGTTGTCAGTTGTGCTGGTGGGACTGTTTTAATTTATGCAGAATTTCTGATCCATTGCCAACTCTCAACATATCTATTTGCTGCACTTTAATGCTTACGGCACAATCTCTTAGGTTGAATTGTGACGCTAATGTCGAGAGGAAGTGAAGTATGGCAAGTCCAAGAGTATTAAAGTCACAGATTACTGATATTACCTGTGGCGAGAATGTCACTATCATCGAGCCAAGTAACGTTTATGGCTGTGAGCTTAAAGATGATGTGTTCGTTGGCCCCTTTGTTGAGATTCAAAAGAACACCGTGATAGGTGCGAGAAGCAAGATTCAATCTCACACCTTTATCTGTGAGTATGTGACCATTGGAAGTGACTGCTTTGTTGGTCACGGAGTCATGTTTGCCAACGACTTATTCAAAGAGGGCAAGCCAGATCCTAATCCTGAAAGTTGGGGGCGTACCTTGATAGCTGACAACGTCACGATCGGTTCTAACGCTACGGTTCTGTCTGTCAGCATTTGCGAAGGTGCAGTAATCGGCGCGGGCAGTGTGGTAACGAAAGACATCACCGATAAAGGTATCTACGCAGGTAACCCAGCCAAGAAATTGAGAGGTTTACCGTAACCGTATTAATAAGCCGTGGTTCATGAATCATAAGGTGCGGCTTTTTAGGGAAACATTAGAGTATTTGTCATGGATGTATTTTTACACTTACTTCAACCGAATGACGCGAGTGCGCTTTTGGATTTTGAGGTCGAAAATCGAGAGTGGTTTGAGCAATTTATTCCAGTTAGGGGTGATAGCTTCTATTCAAATGCAGGTGTGACCGAGCAAATCACCAGCTTTCTAACTGAATACGAGAATGGTGAGATGATTCCTATGTTGATCAAAGACGCCAATGGCACTGTCTGTGGAAGAATCAACATCCGCGATATCGACCAGATCGCCCATAGTGGAGAGCTAGGGTATCGAGTAGGTCGTTCCTTTGCTTCAAAAGGCATTGCGTCTAACGCAGTAAAGCAGTTTCTACTCTATTTGGAGGAACAGACCAACCTTAAATATGTTGATGCCTATGCGTTAGTGGACAATATCGGTTCCAACAAAATCTTATCCAATACCGGTTTTGAATTGGTCGAGTATGTTGAGAGCTACGCGGTGTTTAAAGGAGAACATCAAGATGCTCATTATTATCGTAAGGTTTTAGCTGACTAGGTGACTATCAGTGCCTTATACATTAGAAGCTGGCAGCGTCCTTCTAGCCAGCTTCGAGCCTTTATTTTCAAGGTTTAAGGTTACTTCTAGGGTTATGGCCACTTCTAGTTATACAGTTACTTCTGAGGTTTATTGCGTTCGATTACGCTAATTGCGATTGCCAAAAACAGGATGTCTTTCACTAGGAAGAAGTTAGTGACTAAGATGCCATCCGATACTTTCCAAGCGTTTGGCGTTGTAATCAGGAAGCTGAGTGTCACAACAAAGATAGCCGCTGCAGCAATGCCTGAGTAGAAGGCAACTGTCGGTTTCTTAAATCCAACGATCAGTCCAATCGCGACAATGATCTCCGCGCCACCCACCATGTTAGACACAGCTTGGACTGAGAACAGATTGTAAAGCCAGTTCATTGCAGGATGGTTTGCGATTAAAGGCTCGATAAGCATTGCTTCGGTTGGCGTAAACTTGTAAATACCGATCCAAGCTAACACCAACGCTACGCCAATCACGCCTAGGTTATATCCCACATTACTCTGTTTTAAATCATAGGTTTGAACATGCATAAAAGTACTCAATTTAATAAACTCCCTGAATATGACCGCAATAGCTCAGATTAAATTTCGCATTGAGAATAATAATTAATATATTTATCTAAAAACTTAATAGGTAGCGACTTATTGTCTCGATAGGAACTCAAAGGCTAGTGATGTTGAGAACCAAAGCAATGGGTAGGCGATAGTGCTGTTCAAAAGGTAACGCGAGCTTTCTAATTTTTGTTTTCAATATTCATGATTTGGATTAGATTACGCTGATGTTCACCCTAATTATAAGAAGAGTATAACCAGTGAAAATTCATAGAATTAACCCGACCAAACGTTGGTCTGATGTAACTGTTTTTAACGGTATTGCAAGCTTTGTGGAAGTCGCAGAGACGGATACAACAGCAGGAATTAAGAGTCAGGTTCAGCAAATCTTCGAACAAGCCGAAGAAATGATGAGTTTGGTAGACAGCGACAAATCTCGCGTATTGTCAGTGACTATTTATCTCACGGATTTCGCTAACTTTGATGCACTCAATGAAGTTTGGGAAGCGTGGTTCCCTGAAGGCTGCGCGCCAAGCCGTGCATGCGTGAAAGCAGAACTTGCTAATCCTGAGCTACTGGTTGAGATGTCGTTTATGGTTGCTGCGGGTGAAAAGTTTCAATAAGCCGAACTATCGATTGAAATAAGCTTCGTAGATAGAAGTAACGAACAGATAAAACAAAGCCACTCAGGTGAATCACTTGAGTGGCTTTTTAGTGTTCTACGCTACCCGAAACTAAATCGGGTCAGGTATTAAGCGATACCTTGATCTCTTGCCATCTGCTTCGCGATCTTCGGCGCGTGCCATAGACACGGGAGCAAGATAAACGATACCGGAACCGCTGTGATTACAATGAACGACTGTAGAGCGGAGATGCCGCCTGAACCCATTGAGATAAGTGCGATCGCTACCGCACCCATGATGATACCCCAGAAAGTACGTACCGCTGCGTTTGGCTCTGTCGTACCCGTCATTACCACACTGATGGTGTAAGTCATTGAGTCACCTGTTGTCACGATGAACGTGGTCGTCAGGATCAGGAACAGAATTGCAATCAGAGTTGGGAACGGCAGTTGCGCGGTAATTGCTAGAAGAACCGCCGGAAGGTTGAAGCCTTCGAACGCACTAGAAATCACACCTGGGTTCTCTAATTCAAACGCTAGACCACTACCACCAACGATGCTGAACCAGAAACACGTTACAAGCGGTGCAACGATGCTAATAGAAACGATCATTTGGCGAATAGTACGGCCACGTGAGATACGAGCAATGAAGATCGCCATCATTGGGCCATAACCTAAGAACCAACCCCAGAAGAACACAGTCCAGCCACCTAGCCATGCTGTATCTTGGCGGTATAGCGCCATTGGGATGAAGTTATCAACCATTTCGCCCATACCTTGCAGGTAGCCATCAACGATGAAGCTCGTTGGGCCAACAAGAAGGATGTAGCCGATTAGACACACAGACAAGATGATGTTGTAACGGCTTACCAGTTGGATACCTTTGTTCACGCCGCTCAAAGCAGAAAGCGTGTACATTGCGATAGCAAAGATAATAACAACACTTTGAGTTGCAAAGCTGTCTGAAATGCCAAACAGTTCGCTCAGTGCGTAGCTGATTTGTAGGCCAAGGAAGCCGATAGGGCCGATAGTACCTGCGGCTACAGCCACGATGCTGCATGCGTCGACAACGTTACCAACCCAACTGTTAATCGCTTTGTCGCCAAGTACTGGGTAAAGCAGAGTGCGAGGCTTAAGAGGAAGACCTTTGTCGTAATGCAAGTGCATTAACACGATGGAAGACAAACCACCTAAGATTGCCCATGCAAGGAAACCCCAGTGCATGAAAGATTGTGATAGAGCATTGAACGCCATCGCTTGAGGATCTGCGTTGCCATACAGTGGCGGAGCTGAAACAAAGTGAGCGATAGGCTCTGCGGCTGCCCAGAACACACCACCGCCGGCTAGCAGCGTACATAGGACGATAGACATCCATTTAAAGGTGGTCATTTCAGGTAGGGCAAGCGTTCCTAAGCGAACGTGGCCGGTGCGACCTAGTGCAAGCACTAAACCGATAATGAAGTTGAGAAGTAGTAGGACTTGCCAGAAAGCACCGAACCACTTAGTTGAATAACTAAAGCCGATGTTTACAAGTTCGGACAACACGGAGGTGTTGGTGAAGGCTAGGATGACAAAGAGGGTTAAAAAACTGCCACTAAGCCAAAAGACTGGGTTTCCGAGTTCCAGTTTTTCACCCAAAGATTGAGCTTTATTGAAATCGATAGAAGTAGATTCTGCGTTGATGTTTTCGTTGGCGACTTGCGTCAAGTTGGACATTATTTCTTCGCTATATTTGGCTCTTTCGAGCCTATGTATTTCTCCCACACTTGCATTGGAAATGTGAGGTTCGTCAAAAAAATCCGCGATACTACCACAATTGTTAAGAAAAAGTGGGCAAATTTAGAAAAGAAATCAGTTCTACGGCGAAATCAATCCCTTTTGGTTAGTTTTAAAACGAAATTTCAGAACGAACAAATAAAGCAGATATGAATAGAGTTTTGTAATTAAGGATACGAATTAGGCGATATTTTTTAGCGTACCGAAATAAATTTAATATTAGTTGTTCGTGCAAAATAAGTGTCGACTCATTGCATGCTATAAACAAATTAATGCGAGTCATTTTATAAATATCGAATATTTTAGGTGTTAAATTGGCACTGTTACCTACAGTTGTTTTGCGAAGAGATTTAAGTGATGAGAAATATGACACTTAAATTAAGCATCTTGAAACAATAACTTAAGGGACAGCTAACATGCACCTAAACCAAGGAAGAGTGGCCAAGAAAGTTTTTACACTCAGTACTCTCACCGCGTCATGCTTAATGGCGTTCAACAGCTACGCGGCTGTGGATTGTTCAACGTTAGAAGCGTGGGATTCCGCCACGGTGTACACCGGTGGTGATCAGGTTTCACATGACGGCAGCGCGTACTCAGCGAATTACTGGAATCAAAATAACAACCCGAGCCAATTTGAGGGTGACTATGCACAATGGAAAAAGATTGATGTGTGTAGTGGTGGCGGAGGTGGCGGTACGCCAAATGAAGTACCAACGGCTTCATTAACGGCACCCTCTGCTTCTGACGTGATTACTGAAGGCGATAATGTTGTATTGAGTGCAACAGCACTAGATTCTGATGGCAGTGTGGCTTCGGTTGAGTTCTTTGTTGATGGCGCATCTGTTGCGGTAGTCACAGCGGCACCTTTCGAAGCGACTTGGGCTGCAACGTCGGGTAATCATCAGGTTTCTGTTGTTGCAACGGATAATGAAGGCGCAGCAAGTGTTGCAAGTGCGGTTTCTGTTTCTGTTGATTCAGCACAACCAGGGAATGAAGCACCGACAGTTTCAGTTGCACTTTCAGTGACATCTGTTGATGTTGGTGGTGTAGTCACACTGACAGCAACGGCAGCAGATAGCGATGGCACGGTTGATAAGGTTGATTTCTACGTAGCGGGTGCTCTTGTGGGCACTGCTGCAACGAGCCCTTACACGTTAGATTACACAACAACTCAAGCGGGTTCTTTAGCGGTTTACGCGAAAGCAACAGACGACCAAGGTGCGACTGCAGATTCTGCGTTGGCATCTTTGACCGTGAACGGCGCTCCAACAGTGAGCACATGTCGCCCTGATGGCTTATATCAAACTCAAGGTGTCGATGTTCCTTACTGTACAATTTACGATGATGAAGGCCGTGAGAAAATGGGCGCAGACCATCCCCGTCGTGTCATTGGTTACTTCACAAGTTGGCGTGCAGGGGATGACCCACAAGCTGCTTACCTAGTAAATGATATTCCTTGGGAACAACTCACACACATTAACTACGCTTTCGTGAGCATCGGTTCAGATGGCAAAGTAAACGTCGGTGATGTAAACGATCCAAATAACGCAGCGGTTGGTAAAGAGTGGCCGGGTGTGGAAGTTGATCCGGCATTAGGCTTCAAAGGTCACTTCGGTGCATTAGCGACAGCGAAGAAAAAACACGGCGTGAAAACGTTAATCTCAATCGGTGGTTGGGCTGAAACAGGTGGTCACTTCGCGACTGATGGCAGCCGCGTGGCTGATGGTGGTTTCTACACCATGACGACCAATGCTGATGGTTCTATCAACCATCAAGGTATCGAAACATTCGCGACTTCAGCGGTCGAAATGCTGCGTAAGTACCAGTTCGATGGTCTAGATATCGATTACGAATACCCAACTTCTATGGCTGGCGCAGGTAACCCATACGACAAAGACTTCATGGAGCCGCGTCGTCAATACCTGTGGGCGTCGTACCAAGTGTTGATGAAAGTGCTACGTGAGAAGCTCGATGCGGCGTCTGCGCAAGATGGCAATCACTACATGTTAACGATCGCAGCGCCTTCTTCTGGTTACCTATTACGCGGTATGGAAACATTCGATGTAACCAAGTACCTCGATTACGTAAACATCATGTCTTACGACCTTCACGGTGCGTGGAACGATCACGTAGGTCATAACGCAGCCTTGTTTGATACGGGTAAAGATTCAGAGCTAGCGCAGTGGAACGTATACGACACGGCGGCTTACGGTGGTATTGGTTATCTGAACACGGATTGGGCTTACCATTACTTCCGTGGTTCTATGCCAGCAGGCCGTATTAACATCGGTGTGCCTTACTACACTCGTGGTTGGCAAGGCGTAACGGGTGGTGAGAATGGTCTTTGGGGCCGAGCAGCACTGCCAAACCAATATGAATGTTCAGCGGGTACGGGTGAAGGCGAGAAAAACAACTGTGGCCATGGCGCTATTGGTATCGACAACATGTGGCACGATACCGATCCAAAAGGTAACGAAATGGGCGCGGGTTCTAACCCTATGTGGCACGCGAAGAACCTAGAGAAGGGTATTTGGGGCTCTTACGCTGAAGCTTACAAGCTTGATCCTGTGAATGATCCTTCAGATGTTCTAACGGGCACTTACACGAGAAACTACGACAGTGTGGCGGTTGCCCCTTGGTTGTGGAACGCAGAGAAGGGCGTATTCCTTTCAACAGAAGATAAACAGTCTATCGACGTGAAAGCGGACTACGTTATCGACAAAGAGATCGGCGGCATTATGTTCTGGGAACTAGCAGGGGATTATAACTGTTATGTTCTCGATGCGAATGGCAACCGAAGCTCTATCGATACGACTGAGCAAGCGTGTAACAGCGGTAACGGTGAGTTCCACATGGGTAACACCATGACGAAAGCTATCTACGATAAGTTTAAGTCTGCAACACCATATGGAAACAAAGTAGCGACGGGTGCTATTCCAACAGAAGCGCTAGATATCGCGGTATCGGTTGGTGGCTTCAAAGTCGGTGACCAAAACTACCCAATCAACCCTAAGATCACGTTCACGAACAACACAGGGCAAGCTCTTCCGGGTGGAACTGAGTTCCAATTCGATATCCCAGTATCTGCACCTGATAACGCGAAAGATCAATCGGGTGGTGGTTTGACCGTGATTGCTTCAGGTCATACTCGCGCGGATAACATCGGTGGACTAGATGGAACCATGCACCGAGTGGCGTTTACGTTGCCGACATGGGAAGAGCTTCCTGCTGGCGGTGTGTATGAGTTAGACATGGTGTATTACTTGCCAATTTCTGGCCCTGCTAACTACGCGGTGAATGTCGGTGGCGTTGATTACGCGTTTAGCTTCGAGCAGCCAGATCTACCATTAGGTGATATCAGTTCAGGTGGCGGTAACCCTGGCGATGGTGGCACCAATCCAGGTACATGTGATACGGCAGGTTTAGCGGTTTACCCAGACTTACCTCAGAAAGATTGGGCAGGTAACCCAAGCCATGCAAACACAGGAGACCAAGTGGTTCACAACGGTAGTGTTTACCAAGCAAACTGGTGGACAAGTTCTGAACCGGGTAGCGATGGTAGCTGGACTCAAGTTTGTTCTTAATTTAATGCTAAGCAAACTATTTATAGACAATAGAGTGTAGTAATAGGTAATAAACACAAATGCTTTTAAGTCTATTTATCAGGAATTAGTATCAATTAAGTAATCAATCTAGACGTAAAATCAAAAAGCCGAACTGAATCCAGTTCGGCGTTTTTGTTATAAGTCACAGATTACGTATAGAAACCCTTAAAAATATCGACACTCGTTCAGTAAAAAATAAAAACATGATATAAAACAGTCTGTATATAAGAGAAGTCACAGCGTTACCTGAAATTATAAATCTACGGGGTAATCTTGAAAGTCAGACGTAAATACATTCTTAGTTTCTCAATTGTGCTGGCCGTAGTTTCTCTGATCCTCTCTGCTGTTCAATTCAACCGGACGAAAGAATCATTATTAGATTCCAACCAATTCTTCTTTCGTACTATTGTGAACGCGAGTTACGACATCGTAGACACCACAGTCAACGAAGCGATCAAAACCTATCTAAAAGGTGTGACTGATACCGTCGCCTCTCACGCACTGCGTGTCTCTCCAGAACAAGAAGTTGAAGAAGTCATTCGAATTGCCAACGAATTGGTGATTGGAGAGTCTGGTTATATCTACCTGATGTCACCACAAGGTATTCATCTATATCACCCGTTTTTACAAGGGAAAAATCGCGCGCATTTAACCCATATTCAACAACAACTGAGCTTACAGTCTGGAATGACCCAATACTCGCACGCCAATCCACATGAAGTTGGCAAGCGTGCGAAGGTCGCATATTCAGTGAGGCTACCGAGTGGCAATACATTGGTGGCGACCACCTATAAAGATGAACTGATGTACCTGGTTGATCTCGAAGCACTTAAAGACAAATTGAGAAAGTACTCGTATGGCGATAGTGGCTATGTATATATCGTTGATTTACAAGGCACGTTAGTCCTTCAACCTAACTTTGAACACGAGCACTTAAAAACCTTGATTGATGACTCTTCAGAGTTGCTTATCGATAAAGTCGTCGATGAACCTGAAGGTCACTTTAGTTACTCTATCTCTACGGCAGATGGCACGACGAGTAAAAACATCTTCTACAAGTTTTATCCGTATCTTAATTGGGTTATTTCTGCTGGTGTCTTAGAACAAGAGCTCAACAAGAACCACAGCTTATTGTTGGCAAGTTTGATGACGTTGGTTGTTAGTCTACTGAGTATCATTGTTGTTCTGGTGCTTTACCTGCGGCATCGTCATCTCAAAATATTGGATGTTGCGAGCCTCGATTACCTCACAGGCCTTCCTAGCCGACGGAGTTTTATCGAGCAGCTAAAACTGAAAATTACTCAAAGGTCGCCTTATCCGCTAACAAATGTCGGTGTCATTTTGCTGGATATTGACCATTTCAAGCGGGTGAACGATCAATATGGTCATGCTCAAGGCGATAGGGTTATCTGTGAGGTCGCAAAATCACTGAAGAGATTTGTTAACCGTCGTCGTTTGATTGCACGCTATGGCGGTGAAGAGTTTATTTTGGTGACGTTTGATTGTGATGAACATGAGTTATTCGAATTATCAGAGGCGTTACGGTTATGTGTTGAGCAACTTCAAGGCTTAGTGTCGCCAGTAACAATCAGCGCTGGTTGTTGCCATGCTCAAGCACTGACTGACATTGAAACCGCTATCGATAAAGCCGACAAAGCGCTTTATCAAGCAAAAGAGAGTGGACGTAACAACACTCAAGCGTATCGAGAGAACGAATATCACGTTGCTTACATGTGATCGGTTGAAAGCCTCATTGAATTGAAAAGTTTTGTTCACACAAATCGAGCTCTTGAGAACGACAAACACAAAAAAGCCCAAATAGATCGCTCTATTTGGGCTTTTTCAGAATTATTTGAAAGGCTAATCGTTAATTTAAGCTTTCGCTGCTTTCATCGCTTCCGTTTTTTTTTCCTTTTGCATTTTTGCAAGGAAGTAGATGTTTACACAAGCGATAAAGCCGTTGGTGGCTGCAACTGGCCATGCGTCAATCATGATGCCGTATGCTGTGAAGAGTGCACAGCCAATAAAGTTAAGGACACGCAGACGAACGATATCTTTCATTGTTAATGAAATTGCGACCATAATAGACGCAGCGTAACCTAAAATTTCAACCATATTGAATTCCATTGTTTGACCCTCTTAAATTTGCCGATACTTTGTCGGTACCAATTCTTCTCTTCATGAGATGATTGAGGAAGCTCCGTGCCTCGAATGGTCTGGTTTTGTTTAACGGGGAGAACTATACCAACTCTGTTTTTGTGATTAAACCCCCAAAACAGACAGAGGTGAAGGTTAGCGATTACGCAAACGTTTAATGACCTTTCTATTAACATAATTACTATTTATGTTGGAGGTTGAATTGATAGTTATTCTTATATAGGTAAGGAAGCCTCGAATGATAAAACGATCCATTTGTGCAACAAAAAGCATAAAAAAAGCAGCACTATTGGCTTTGATGGCTATTGGGCTGACCGCATGCTCTACGCAAGAAATACCACCCACACACAATTATGGTGTGGTCACTAGCGGTGACTTTGGTTTCATGAAACACGGCGTGATGACGTACTCCTGGCACCCTGAGTCAGAAAAGGTTTACCTTTCTCAAAAATACGATGAAACCGTGGTAACCGATTTAGTGCGTGATTCGATTCAAGAACAGCTCTCAAGTAAAGGTTATCAGTTAAAGCAGGATGGTGTCGGTGATGTTGTTGTAGGCTTTGGATTAGCGGAAGAATCGGAACTGAACGATGAGTCTATCTTCGATGCGATTAAGCTATTTACTGGTGTGCCATTTTACGATGGTGAAGGTAAAGTCGCGGAGAAAGGGTCGTTGTACATTGCGTTTTTCGTACCTAACTCAGAGGTCGTACAATGGCAAGCATTAGCACAGTCTGGCATCCAACCTGATTTAGAGCCAAGCGAGAGCAAACAGCGTATTACTGGCTTTGTTGAAATGTTATTTAGACGCATGCCTGAGCGATAGCATTAGGCGTTGAATGCATTCGTGGAGTAAATATTAGTTGTGGAAAATATGGTCAGATCGCAGATTATACTTTTTTATTTGTAACGAATGGTACAAATACGTAAAGCAACGTAAAGTTCGCGCTTCTTTTGCTAGCATTTGTCTATACTGCTCAAAACGTTAACTTAGGTTTGATTCAATGAAACTGTTTTCCAAATACTCTCTCCCTCTATTAAGTATATTCATTGTAAGTAACGCCGCGATGGTAAGTAATGCAGCTATCGCAGCACCTTCTATAGTACCAAGCCCACCTAGCCTAGGCGCAAAAGGGTATGTGTTAATTGATTTTAATTCTGGTGATGTGCTGGTAGAAAAAAACGCACATACGAAGTTAAACCCAGCAAGCTTGACCAAACTGATGACCAGTTATGTGGCAGGTCAAGAGATGAAGCGAGGCAACATCTCTGCTGATGATCAGGTACGAATCAGTGAGAACGCGTGGGCGAAGAACTTCCCAGACTCTTCAAAAATGTTCATCGAAGTAAACACCGATGTAGCAATGATGGATCTTTATCGTGGCTTGATTATTCAATCCGGTAATGATGCTAGCGTTGCGATTGCAGAGCATGTTGCAGGCTCACAAGATGCATTCGTTGACCTGATGAACTCTTGGGCTACCTCTCTGAAGCTAGAAAACACCCATTTTGCCAATGCACATGGTTTGGATGCAGACGACCTCTATTCGACTCCTTACGATATCGCGTTACTCGGTCGTGCCATTATTCGTGATTTACCGGATGTGTATGGCTTATACAGCGAACGCTCTTTCAGTTACAACGGCATCACTCAACATAACCGTAATGGCTTGTTGCGTGATAGAAGCTTAACCGTTGATGGCATGAAAACGGGCTACACCTCTGGTGCTGGCTACAGTTTGGCGAGTTCAGCGACACAAGGTGAGATGAGACTTATCGCGGTTGTGATGGGCGCATCAAGCGTTAAGAGCCGTGAATCAGACAGCAAACAGCTGTTGAGCTACGGTTTCCGTTTCTTCGATACACTAAACCCGCATAAAGGCGGCGATCAAGTGGCTGAAGAGAAGGTATGGTTTGGTGAGCAAGACACATTGAAATTAGGTGTGGCAGAAGACACGTTCATTACGTTGCCTAAGTCAGACAGTAAAAAGCTGACTGCATCTATCGAGCTTAACTCTGAACTGAAAGCGCCAATTGCAGAAGGTCAAACTCTAGGTGTGGTTCATTACACCGTTGATGGCGAAGATGTTCAAACTCAGCCTTTGATCGCGCTTGAAGCGGTTGAACAGGGCGGTTTGTTCAAACGTTTAATAGACTACGTTAAGCTGTTCTTCGCGAGCCTGTTCTAAATAGAGCCTGTGGCGATAAGCCGCGCTGAAAAGTCGAAATATTATGGGTGTTGTGAGTGAATCACAGCGCCCTTTGTTATTTCTACATCAATGAAAACGCCGCGCCGCACTATCTTTATTAGCCGTAGCGGGCGGTTTCGATTACTATACGCAAAATTTAGCAGTGTAGTCACTTATGACGATAGATATAAAGAACGTAACCGAACCCGAAGTAACCTGTGCAAATTGTCAGGCATGCTGTTGTCGTTTAGAGGTTATGATCATCACAGATACGGGCGTACCTGAAGAGCACATCGCTTATGATGAATGGGGCGGTGAAACCATGAAGCGCTTAGACGACGGCTGGTGTTCTGCGGTAGATAGAGAAACACTGATGTGTACTATCTACGAAAACCGACCATGGATCTGTCGCGAGTTCGAAATGGGCTCTTTCGAATGTGTTGACCAGCGCAAAGATGTGATGGGCTAGGCGTCTGCAGTATTGAACTCAGTAACTAAAGTACGCTAATGAACTGTGATAATCACATTAAAATTAAATATCAGGGTTCTATACCTTAAGCAGTTGTAGAACCTTGATGCGTTTTATGAGATCAAATATTGAGTGAGATAAGAGTCTTAGCTCGATAAGTTAGAGTTTAGAACTCGGAAGGCACTTCAAACTCCATCCATTCACCGGTTGTCGGGTGAATCAACTTTAAGTAGCCAGCGTGCAGGTGTAAGCGCTCGCGTTTGTATCCGTATAAGTCGTCACCACGAATAGGTACAGCAAGCCCTAATGGATGAGCACAGTGCACTCGCAGCTGGTGGGTTCGCCCTGTTTTAGGGTACAAGTGAACCTTGGTTTTGCCATTGTGAGTGCTAACCACTTGCCAATGGGTCTCTGCATTTCGGCCGTGTTGGTGACAAACCAGTTGTCTTGGTCTGTCCGTGATGTCGCCGCGCAAAGGAAGGCTGATATTGCCAGATTCGCCCGTTATCTCGCCATCTAACAAAGCGGTGTAGCGTTTCTCTACGGTTCTATTAATGAACTGCTTCTGAATATGCTTGTTTGATTCCGCCGTGAGCGCCAAGATCAACAAACCTGACGTCGACATATCCAACCTATGGATAATCAAAGGACCAGTCGCATCCGGGTAACGCGCTTTTATGCGGGTATAAACTGAATCTTCGATGAACTTACCGGGAACCGACAAGAACTCTTCAGGCTTATTGACGACTACGATTTCATCGTCTTCATAAACAATATTAAAAGACTTACCAACCGCAGGGTTCACGATAAGCGGGTTATCTTCTAGCTCTATGCCACTTAACTGGTGTTCGAGGATCTCAAAGCTTTTACTCTGACAAACAGGGTAGAGGTTTGCGTGTTGTCGAATGATGTCTGTAGGCGGTAATCCCCACCAAAACTCAGACAAAGCTAACGGCTTGAACCCGTGTTCAAAGGCGAAGTTAAGCAGCTTTGGTAGGCAGCAGTCACCAGAGCCTTCAAGCGCGTCTTTACCATCGAGCAACTCGAGTAAATTCTTAGATTGCTTGGCTTGATTGATAAAGCGATAGTGAGAGAGGCGTTGAGTTTCCAACTGTTGTGAAACTGCTTGGTGATCTTGCTTACGGTTTTTCAGTTCGCTTTCAATCAAATCAATTTGTGATTGGCGCTCTGCGATCTTCTGTTTCCACTCAATACGAAGTGCTTTTAGGTCACGTTTCTCTTGGCTACTTTGATTGCCCAGTTGTTTGAGCAAATTCGCCGCTGACTCTAGATTCCCTAATGCTTTTTCTTGATTGGCTTGTTCTCTGAGTTCGTTACGCTGAGCTTTGTTTGCGGCCATTGCTAACTGAAAGGCTTCGATAGCTTTTGCTGATTCGATTTTTAACCCTTCAAGCTCGGCCAATAATGTGTCTAGATTGTGCGACTGTTGCAGCTTTTCAATGTCGTCCGAGAGCTGCAATTGTCGAGCAAGGTTCGCACTGTTTTGAGATTGAAACTGTTTTGAATCGAAGGCTGGTGGAACAAAGTGAATGTTGTTTAACTGAGAGACCAAAGCCGGATCTAACTGCAAGCCTGAAAACGCAGAAAGGTAACCTAACCCTTGTGTGGTTGGATTCTGAACAAGAAGCACAGCGTAGAGATTACCTTGCGAGGTTTCATTCACACCACAGTCGACAAGTGATTGCTGAAGCTGCAGCATAGCGAATTCACACACAGGGTGCGGGGTATAGTAATACGGAAACGTAAAACGAGTCGGTAGCGCTAAATCGACATTCGTGTTTGCTAGGTGCAGAGGTGTGTATTGAGCGAGGTTTGTTGGCATTAAGATCAAACTCTATGGCTGTTCAGTTAGAGTTCGGTATTGTTGTCGAAATGAAGACAAATGAGAAGCCAAAGCAGAAGATAAATCGGCTTTGGCTTCATTTAGTTTCTTGTGTTTACTCTAGCAAGCACGTGTTTGAGTGAAACTCGATCAGTTCGAGTGTTCTAGCTCTACTTGCTCAGCTTTTTGGTAAGCAGGGTGGCTCTTTAAAAGTTCACCGTATTTAGCGATGTTAGGGTAAAGCGCAGTTGCACCAAAGTTACCCACGATTTCTACGATGAACGACATCATAAAATCTGCACCTGTTAGTGTGTCTGCAACCAAGTAGGTTTTACCTTCAAGTGCATTATTCACGTAAGTGAGGATCTTTTGGTTTTCATCGTCTGCATAACCGCCTAGGAAGTTAGTTTCACAGCCGTCCTTCATTACAAAGATCTTAAGCAGCATTGGCAAAATACCTGAACTCTCAGCGAAGTGAAGCCATTGCGAATACTCAACGTAGTTTGCGGTGCCGCGTGTAGGTGCGAACTTACCCTGACCGTATTTGTCGATTAGGTATTCCGTGATAGCACCAGATTCAGTGATCACGACGCCATCGTCTTCAATGACAGGAGATTTACCCAATGGGTGAATGGATTTGAGTTCTGGTGGTGCAAGAAAAGTGACACTGTCTCGTTGGTAGGGTTTGATTTGGTAATCTACCCCAAGCTCTTCCAATAGCCAGATGATGCGCTTTGAGCGCGACTTATTCAGGTGATGCAAAGTAATCATGATTCTACCTAGTTAACGGGTTCAGTTTATTGAATTTATTTAGCTTCGTTCGTTTTGATAACAAGCTTACCGAAGTTCTGACCTTCCAATAGGCCCATGAATGCTTGTGGCGCATTTTCTAGACCTTCAACCAGGTGCTCACGATAGTGCATCTTGCCTTGAGACAACCATTCTGTCATTTGAACAGCAAATTCGTTGTAACGGTGTGCGTAGTCATCAAAGATGATGAAACCTTGCATCTTAATTCTTTTAACAAGCAGCATACCCATCAGGCTAGACATACGATCTGGTCCTTCAGGCAGTGAAGTCGCATTGTATTGAGAGATAAGGCCACACACAGGAATACGAGCACCTGTGTTAAGCAGAGGCATTACTGCATCGAATACCTTGCCGCCAACGTTTTCAAAGTAAACGTCGATGCCGTTGTCACACGCTTTAGCCAATTGCTCCGCGAAGTCGTCAGCTTTGTGGTCGATGCATTCATCAAAGCCAAGAATCTCTTTCGCGTACTGACACTTCTCTTGACCGCCTGCAACGCCGATAACACGACAGCCTTTTAGTTTGCCGATTTGTCCAACGGTTGCGCCTACAGCACCTGTTGCTGCTGCAACGACTAGCGTGTCGCCTTCTTTAGGTTGGCCGATATCAAGCAAGCCCATGTAAGCAGTAAAACCAGGCATACCCATGATGCCAAGCGCGTAAGAAGGGTGCGTTGGTTCTTTACCTAGTTTGATAAGGCCTTCACCGTTAGACACACCAAGATCTTGCCAACCTGTGTAAGCCAGTACCCACTCGCCAATTTCGTAATCAGCGTGGTTTGATTCTTCAACCTGACATACGGTTGCGCCTACCATCACTTCATCAATCGCAACGGGATCTGCGTAGGATTTAGCATCGCTCATACGACCACGCATGTATGGGTCTAGAGAAAGGTAAACTGAGCGAAGTAACATCTCGCCGTCTTTGATGCTTGGCGCAGCTATTGTCTCTAAACGGAAGTTGTCTTGAGTCGGTGCGCCAACTGGGCGAGAAGCCAATACGATTCGGCGATTGTCTTGTTGAGTCATTGGATGTCCTTAATTGTGTATTTTATACATTTAGAATTAGACCAGTCGTCTAGTCTTGTTGTCTAAAAATCCCGCCGTCATCAAATTGATAAGAGGGCGGGTGATTTTTTTAAGTTAAAGCCAATAAAGCGCGCTGCGCGTTATTAGCTTTCACCTTTTAAAATTCGTTCGGTAAGGCTCAAAGCTGACTGTAAGCTATGTGAGCTTTGGCTCAGCTTGCTCAATAAGCTGGCGCCTAACCACATTGAGTATAGGTTCTGAGCTGCTTCTTGGCTCTCTTCAACCTTTATGGAGCCATCTTCAATACCGCCGACAATGCACTGTTCGATGGTATTCGTCACTTTTTCTGCACCCTTTAATAGCGCTTGGCGCATAGGATCAGAAAGATCAGAAACTTCCGCGCTGAGTTTAACGACCAAGCATTTATGAGCATTGCAGGTGCCGTTTTCAATCTGTGACCATCGAGTGAAATAACTGACAATTCTCTGGTAATGGTTGCCTTCACCATGAACCAAAATAGTTTCAACTCTGCTGATGTAGGTCTCAAAATAGTGCTGGATCAGAGCTTCGCCAAATTGCTCTTTCGATTTAAAGTAGTGGTAAAACGACCCTTTCGGCACGTCCGCTTCTTTAAGCAATTGCGATAAGCCAACGCCGTTAAAGCCGTTGTTCACTATTAATTGGTAGCCAACATCTAAAACATGCAGGCGTGTGTCATTCGTTTTTTCGTTCATGGGCGGTACTATAAGTTAAATTAGACCAGTCGTCTAGTGGTCGGTTTTCGAGGGTATATTTGGTCGTTGTTACAGTAGCTAAATAGCTAAATAGCTAAATAGCTCAATATCTAAAGAGGCTTCAAATGTTCAGATATAAAAAAGCCCCGACATAGCGCGTATGTTGGGGCTTAAATCAATCACTTCGATTATTTGATAGAGATGAGTTCTACATCAAAAATCAGAGTCGATGATGGTGGGATAGGGCCTGAACCGCCTTTACCGTAAGCTAGAGTGCTTGGAATAAATAGACGAACTTTTTGGCCTTCAACCATGTAAGTCAAACCTTCTTGCCAGCCTTTAATTACTTGCTTAAGAGCAAATGAGATTGGCTCGCCGCGCTCAACAGAGCTGTCGAAAACAGTGCCGTCGATTAGCGTACCGTGGTAGTGAACCGTTACTTTGCTGTTCTTAGTTGGGTGCTCTGTGCCTGTACCTTCTTCAAGAACAAGGTATTGAAGACCGCTTTCAGTCGTAATCACGCCTTCTTTAGTGCCGTTTTCAATTAGAAATTGTTGGCCTTGTTCGAAGTTTTCTCCGCCAGACTTATGATTCGTCCAAGTACGGTAAATCATGAAACCCGCCAAAAGAAAGACAATGACCGGGATGACAAATTTAGACATAGTAAAACCTATTTATATTGAGTGCTGAATTTCGTAGTTAATACAAAATGTGTTAATCAGTTGACTAAAGCCGTGATTATGGTTGAGTCAAAAGGTAGTTGATCGTTTTTGCAATGCCAGCAACGTCTTGGTGACCTGCTGTTAGTACTTGGTATTTACCGTTGATGATAAAGGTTGGTACTGAGTTGATCTGACCTTTTACTGAGATCTCTTCTGCTTGCTTAACGTAGTCGAAAAGAGCGACTTGCTGTTCTTTATTCAGCTGGTATGGGCTAACCAAACCACGAGAAGTAAACGCTGTCTCTAGTGCTTGTTGACGCTGCTCAGGTGTTGCATCTGCACCCATTTGAACGGCACCAAATAGGTCGTCCATGAATGCGTGGTCAGGCGTCGCATCAAGCTGCATCACTGCTGTGTAGTAGATCATTGCGCTGATTTGAGCGCTTTCGTTGAACGTCACGTGCATCTTGCCAATAGTTTGGTCTGTTAGAGATTCAATCTCTGGAATGGCACTTTCCATTTGACGGCAGTGACCACAGTTAAGAGAGAAGATTTCAGTGATCGGAGACAAGTTAAATTCTGTTAGAGCAGTAGGAAGCGCTTCGTATTGAACGCCTTTTTGTGGCTCGTCTGTTTCACTACAACCCGCGATAATGAGTACGGCAGCGAGTGCTGTGATGAATTTAGTAAATGGTTTAAACATAATGTTTGCTCTAGCGTTGAGAAGTCGTGAGATTCTAACTATTTAGTACGAATTGGAAAACAATTATAAGGTAAATAAATGCAAACAGTTCGAACTAGCGGCTGAAGACAAGCTAGTAGACGGTTAACTGTGATCAACAGCACTTTTTTGGGTTCTGCTTTCTTTTCGTCTAAAGTTTTTCCCTCGGTGCCGATATAGACATTAGTGAATGGTTTATCTGCATGAGTGGTTGGTGAAGTAATGAGATATTTAGCGATAATGTTAAGCATAGCTTTGGCTGGGTGTGAAGCCACGTCACCAACTGACTTACTTGGCGGTGACATGCTAGAGACTGCACCACAAACCGATTACGACTTGATGCATCCTGAATGGGGTGTGGTTCAAACGACTCATGTAGCAAGCAATCGTGGGTACTCTATCCAGAGTAGCACTCATCAACACAGAACCATCACGACCAACTACGGACGTGGCGTTTCGACTAACGACCCACTGGAAGTCTTTTTAAGACAAAACCGCATCGATTTTGAAGTGTTGCCGGGTAACCATGTGATGGTAAAGCTTGAGCAGCACGTGAACTTTAAAACAGGTTCAGCATTCCCTGAGCCAGCGTATAATCAATGGCTAGATACGCTAGGCAGCTACCTTGCTCAACGCCAAGATATTGATGTGGTGATTGAAGGGCACACCGATAACACGGGCACAGATCGAATCAATGATCCGCTTTCAGAGCAGCGAGCAAAAGAAGTGAAGGCTCGATTAGAGAGTAACTACGTATCAAGTCGTTCCATCTATACTCGTGGCTTCGGTGAGTATGTTCCAGCTTGTACGAACGCTTCTGCGCAAGGCAAGGCGTGTAACCGCCGTGTTGAATTGATGCTGATTGTCACGAAGTAGTCGTTTGAACTTTCGCGCCCAATTTGAAGCGATTAACGCCAAATAACAGACATAAAAAATCCCTCACATTCGAGGGATTTTTTGTATCTGACTTTTGTTGCTTTATTGCTTATGCAAACTGCTTTTCTAAGTAAGTCACGATATCTGAAGATTCGTACATCCACTCAGTTTTGCCGTCTTTTTCGATACGTAGACAAGGCACTTTCACACGACCGCCGCCAGCTTCAAGCTCAGCACGGTGTTGCTCGTTGTTTTTTGCATCACGAAGTTCAAATTGAACCGACTGACGTTTCATCGCGCGGCGCACTTTCACACAAAATGGGCACGCTTCGAATTGGTATAACGTGTGCGTTTTTGCTTGCTCATTTACTTTGCTTTGTTCTTCTTGAGAACGCTTCACACCACGTGGGCTGAAAACAAAATTCAATAACAAGATGACACGACCTAAGAACCAACGGATAAACTTCATAACTCTCTCTACATATTTAAAATTAGCGTTACAATTTGCAGCATTATATACACAAGTTTTGTCAGATGCTCGCAACAAACCGCTAATATCTATTTTGTCCGTTCGATCGTATGAGACTTAGCCACATTTAGCCCTAAACGCTTAGACAGTCGAGTCAGATTTGCTCGGTCTGTTTTCAGAACTCGCCCTGCTTGTGCCCAGTTAAAGTTGGCATCTTCCAACACCTCAGTAATGATACTGCGTTGAAAATCGTCCGTTGCACCACGTAGCCCTGCAGAAAGGTCGATCGTTGGTGTCGATAATGGTGTGTTTTTCACCTGAGTCGTCGCAATTGGCTGATCTTGGTCTAGAGGACCACAATCTTCCTTGGTGATTGTCACCAGGTTTTTATTGGTGCTGCGCGCTAACGCTTTCAATGCGGAACGACTGATCACATGCTCAAGTTCACGCACGTTACCCGGCCAACCATAACGGTTTAGGAAAGAAAGAACGTCGGAGCGGAACTTAACTTGGTTGATACCAAGCTTACGACGCGCTTGTTCTAAGAAGAAACCCGCTAATAGGCTGATGTCGTCACCACGATCTTTCAGTGCTGGCACCGCGATAGGATACACACTCAATCGGTGGTACAAATCGGCTCTGAATCGACCGTCTTCAACTTCTTGTTTTAGATCTCGGTTTGTCGCTGCCAATACTCGCACATCAATGGTTTGAATGTTGTCTTGGCCAACCGGTTGGATTTCGTTGTTTTGCAGCGCACGTAGGAGCTTACTTTGAGCGGCCAAAGGCAATTCACCAATCTCATCAAGGAACAGTGTGCCACCATCGGCTAAAGCAAATTTACCTAAGCGGTTTTTGTCTGCGCCAGTGAACGCGCCACGAACGTGACCAAACAGTTCACTCTCTACTAAGTTTTCAGAAATTGCAGCACAGTTTACGTAGACGAGTGGGTTACGTTTACGTTGAGATTGGTGGTGCAGGGTGCGAGCCACAAGCTCTTTACCAACCCCGGTGTCACCATGAATCAAGATATTAAACTCAGATGGAGCTACAACAGCGATGTCGTTCTTAAGCGCGACCATGGTGTCACTGTTACCAATCAACTCACCGCCGTCACGTTCCCACGCTTCTACGTTCAATTCTTCGAGTAATTGCTTTGACTGTTTTGCTTGATGCTCAAGTTGCGAGAAGGTCAGTGCCATCTGCATGGTTGAGGCTGCAATAGCTGCCAGTACTTCAAGGTTCCGCGCCGGAATATTCGCGAAGACATCAGGTTTCAAGCTATCTAGAGTCAGAATGCCCAATAACTTGTCGCCAAATAGCAAAGGCAAGCCCATACAAGCATGCATTGGTAAATCGCCATCATGGTCAATAAGCAAACCATCGAAAGGATCAGGTAGGGAGCTGTCAGCATCGAAACGAACAGGAGAGCGAGACGCGCAGATCTCTTCAAATCGTGGGTGTTCTGAAATGATAAAGCGACGACCGAATGTATCTCGGCTGAGCCCTTGCATTGCGATAGGTACTAGCGTGTCGCCTTGAAGGCTTAAAAGCGCGACACAATCACACGTTATGGTTTTGCGAATGGCATCGATCAGGCGATTGAAACGATCTTGATCGTTGACACCACTTGCGAGGCCAATGGTCATTTCCATGAGGGTAGATGCGGAGATATCTTGCATAAAAAACTCTAACTGTGTGTGTTTATCTACATAATAGAGTCTTATTGACTTAAAAAAAAGGTCTTTTTGACATTTTTATAAGATGAGTTTTGAGAAGAAAACCAGTAATGACGGGGATTGATAAAGTTGGCACTGATTGTGCAGAAGATACAGAGAAGCCCAATTATAGCGCTGATTAAACAGACTATTCTTGATCTCAATCAATCAGGTTGCATTAATCAGGTTTCGCGATTTTTTGAAATGAAAACGAGTCAAAATAACTCAGTTTCTAAAAATAACTAAGGTTTCAGAAAATCGATAAGTCATTCTTAATTTTTAGTAGTCAAAATGACATATAGGTCATAAGGCTCAGTGTTCGGAGTAAATTCATGCTTAACAATGCACATATCGAAATCATCAAATCTACTATTCCTCTACTTGAGAGCGCAGGCCCAGCTTTAACTCAGCATTTTTATCAACGTATGTTCACGCATAACCCTGAGTTGAAAGATATCTTCAATATGACTCACCAAAGAACAGGTCGCCAAGGCGTAGCACTGTTTGAAGCTATCGCGGCATATGCAAAGAACATTGAAAATCTAGCAGCGTTAACAACTGCCGTTGAACGTATTGCTCAGAAACACACAAGCTTTAACATTCAACCAGAGCACTACCAAATTGTTGGTTTGCACCTGATTGAGACATTACGTGAACTAGCTGCTGACACCTTTACTCCAGAAGTGGAAGAAGCATGGACAGCCGCTTACCTATTCTTGGCGCAAGTATTCATCGATCGTGAAGCTGAACTTTACCTACAGCGTAAGCAAGCTGTTGGTGGTTGGGAAGCAGCGCGTGCGTTTGTGATTGCAGACAAAATCGAAGAGTCAGCGCTAGTAACAAGCTTTATCCTTCAGCCAAAAGACGGCGGTGAAGTTCTGGATTACACACCAGGTCAATACATCGGTATCGAAGTGAAACCAGAAGGCTCTCAATACAGCGAGATTCGTCAATACTCACTGTCTGATAAGCCAAACGGCAAGCAATACCGTATTTCTGTTAAACGTGAAGGACAAGGCCAAGAGACACAAGGCGTTGTATCTAACCACCTACACGATACGGTTGCTGTTGGTGATGAGGTTAGCCTATACGCACCAGCGGGTGACTTCATGTATCAAGAGCGCAGCAAGCCAGTAACACTTATCTCTGCAGGTGTTGGTGTAACGCCAATGCAGTCTATGCTTGAGTTCCTAAACACGGAAGATAAAAACGAGCCAGTACTTTACCTTCACGCTTGTGAGAACGTAGGCCAACACTCTTTCACGACTCGTGTTAAAGATATTGTTGCCGACAAAGGTTGGGAAGCGAAAACGTGGTACATGAACAAAGATGAATCTGCATGTGAAAACACGCATCAAGGTCAAATGGATCTAGCGTCTATCTCTGATACTAAAGGCTTTGAAGAGAGCGATTTCTACATCTGTGGTCCTGTTGGTTTCATGAAGAACATCGTAGAGCAGCTAGATGCAATGAAAGTTGACCGTTCACGCGTTCACTACGAAGTATTCGGCCCTCACGCTAACTTCTAATAGGTCTCGGCATTTCTAGTAACACTCGCCTGAACTATTAATACCTTGCCTATTCAAAGGCCTCACAGTGTGAGGCCTTTTTGGGTTTGGTTGGTTTTGTCTGACATCATCGACTACTGCAGAACACGATGGTTCAGCTAAGATCTTTTCGCTTCTATCTAAGAACGTTTCATCTTCTTGGACATGTAGTCGGAATCGAAAAACTCAGGCCAGTACATTTTTACGTAACCACCGGCAACCCAAATCACTAGAATGGTGGCGATGGTTAGCTCAAAGAAACCAAACTTGTGTAGCCAATACCATTGTGGGTATTCCGCGCCGAAAAATGTAGTTAGACGATGCATGGCAATAGCGCTGATCACAGATGGGAAGGTGACGGCAGCAATCGAAGGTTGGAACTTCAAACGCATTAGGCGGATGTAACACAAGTAAATCAACAAAGTCATGGTGATGGCAATGCCCGCCAATGCACCTGTTAGAATCGGGTCTGGGTTGTCGAAGTTAACCAAGTAAGCGGCTAAAGACAAGTTAACCGGAGCTGCCATGATAGCGAGTGTTGGTCTTGCTCGGCGAGGAAGATTGCCTTCGAACACCAAGCGGTATAACACCACTGGCAACATAAGGAAATAGATACCAATACAAGTGACCGCAAGTGTTTCTGAAAATACGGTGTGCCCGAACTGTGTGCCAGCTAAGGAACTGCTGATCAAACCGACCGGATACAGAAACCAACTCGGTACAATGTTCGACATTTTGAAGTTGATGATCTGAAAACTGAAGAACAACACCATCATGGTAAAGTGAAGCAATAGCGCGCAGAACCAAACTGGGTAGGCGATAGCTGGCGATATCTCGGCTAAATAGTCGCACAGAATCAGTAAAGCCATGCTCATTGGTGCCATCAAGCTTCCGCTTAACGGGTGGCGAATGTCATTAAGGAAGGTATTAAAGCTCGTTAAATAGCGCAGTAAAACAGGCAGCAATAATAGCGCGCCGAATGCAGCGAGGTAGGGACGAATTATCTCACCAATGCCCGGGATATATAACGCCCAAGCTTGTCCTAACCCAATAACGCCAAGTGCTAAAGACGCCTGAGATGGCGGCACATTTTTTACTTGGGTTAATCTTCTCCAGTTCAACGACTTGCTCCGACTTAGTTAATTACAGAATATTGGATTATTTGCCTTAGTTAGAGTGTGTAGGTCTTCCATCAATAGATTTTGAGGGCACTCAACTAATTTTGAGTGGATGATACCAAGTTTAACGTTTGCTTTTTTGATTTTGATACGGAATCGGGAGATTAAGCACGTTGAATTTGTGCTTTTGTTTCATGAGTCATTTGTAATTAACGTACTTCCTCTTGTTGAGGGAGATCTTGTTGTCTTAGTTTTTCGTTTTTCAGCGTACGGTTAAGCAGTTGACTGTAAATTGGCTGCCCACCTAACATTTGAGCAATGATTACCGCACCTAAGCAGGTGATGATCAACGGCAGGATCAGGTAGTAGTTATTGGTCATTTCGATAACCAACAGTATGCCAGTGATAGGCGCTCGCACGGTGGCGGCAAATAATGCTCCCATGCCAGCAATTGCAAACATACCCGGTTCAATATTCAGTTCGGGAAAGAATGCCGCTGCGATAAGCCCGAACGCATAACCAAAGAGTGTTCCTAGCGCAAGCATTGGTGCAAAGATACCGCCTGGCGCACCAGAGCCGAAACAAAGCAGGGTAGTGAGGACTCGGCCTAAGAAAATCAACAACAACACATTGGCGCTGTAGCTGCCATTCGTGATGTTCGGGATGATACCAATACCACCACCAGTTAATTCAGGTATATAAAGGAGCAACAAGCCAAAGCAACCGCCAAGTAGGGTGCCTGTCATCAAGTAGCGTTTACGGTCATTCTTGTGGATCGCCACAAACAGGTCTTGGGAAAGCGTAATCAGTTTATTGAAAATCACACCAAACAGGCCGAACAACACACCTAATAATAAGAATAACCAAAGTGCGTCGAGTTCAGGCGGCTGGTACTGAGGCATTGTGATAACGGCAGATTGGCCATTGATAGAACGAAATACAATGTTGGCTGAAACTGCTGAGATGATGACAGCTTTGATTGATATGAGTGAGTAGCGAAACTGTGGTCTCATCTCCTCAACCACAAACATGATTCCTGCCAGTGGTGCGTTAAATGCGGCGGCTAAGCCACCAGCGGCACCTGAAGCCAACAGTGAGTGGCGAGTGTCATCGTCTTTGACTCGAAAGATATCAGTGACCATACGACCGATACTGCCGCCCATTTGAACGGTTGGCCCTTCACGGCCTAAAACCATACCAGAGCCTAACGCGCCCATGCCGCCAAAGAATTTTACTGGCAATACTCTCCACCATCGAACAGGGCGCATACCGTCCATCGCACCTTCAATTTCGGGGATGCCTGAGCCTGCAGCCTCTGGAGCAAAGCGGTGAACGAGGAAGTAACCAATAAAGGCAAATGCAGCACTAATAAGGAAAGCGGCCAACCAAAGGGGTAAATAGCTACCGATTTCATCTTTAAGCCAATCGGTACGAGTTTCTGTGATGAAATGAACCGCGACTTCGAAATAGGTACCCACTACGCCAGCAAGTACACCTACAATACAAGAAAGAAAGAGAACGGAAGCGGGTGTCTTATCTCTTGAGAGAAATTGATTAATAGCATCCCTTGGCATTTTGGCTAATAAGGATTGCTTAATTTTCTCTCTTCTGGTCATTGAGATAAGGCTCCTGAATGGGTTAAGGCGGGGTTGTCATAAATTATACGCGTCCTCTGCATATCCTATAGCAGCAAAGATGAAAAGTTGAATTTCATTTATGGAATGTACGTGTTACATAAATGGAATCTATGGGCAATTGTGGAATCGCCGTCACAATTTTGATCGATTCTCTGGTGGTGGCTTGAATA
Organism: Vibrio sp. 10N.222.52.C12; assembly: GCF_041474215.1. NCBI lineage: Bacteria > Pseudomonadati > Pseudomonadota > Gammaproteobacteria > Vibrionales > Vibrionaceae > Vibrio > Vibrio sp. 10N.222.52.C12. The sequence continues at coordinate 22,551 of NZ_JBFRTR010000056.1, read as the reverse complement.
TCCCCAAAAATGAACCATAGTTAAATTGTAAAGCAACATAACGAACCGCAAGGAGAAGTGAGGTTTTACACACAATTTGGATGGATTCAGAAACAAAGTTTTAGTTCCTCGTTAAATGTTCAGGTCGATATTTAAGGCTTCCTGATTCGCGAACTCACGATTGAGTAACGAGGGTGAGGCGTACTGAGTAAGTACGCCTTTAGTTCGTCTGGAGCATCCCATTTCCTCATTCCGCTTCTACTGCTTTATCTCTTCTGATTATTTTCGCGCCAACCTCTATTAACGAATCTCAGTGTAAACAATCGATTGGGGTCAACTTTTTGGTGATTGAGTATATACTCCCTTAAAAAGGAGAACTGATATGACTAAAAAAGTTCCTACAAACATCATTACGGGTTTCTTGGGTGTTGGTAAAACGACAGCCATCTTGAACCTGCTAAAAAATAAACCTGAGAATGAAAACTGGGCTGTTCTGGTTAATGAATTCGGGGAAATCGGCATTGACGGTGCATTGATGACAGATCAAGGCGCTTTGATTAAAGAAGTGCCGGGTGGATGCATGTGCTGTACTGCGGGCGTGCCTATGTCAGTGGGTATTAATGCCTTACTTCGCCAAAAGCCAGACCGTTTATTGATTGAGCCGACAGGGCTTGGTCACCCTAAACAGGTTATAGCGACACTGACTTCCGATCAGTACACACCATATGTCGATTTAAAAGCGACGCTTGGTTTGGTTGACCCACGAAATCTGTCTAATGAAAAGTACACCTCGAATCAGAATTTTAATGATCAACTAAATAGTGCAGATGTGATTCTTGGTACTAAGGTTGACCTTGTTCATTCTGAAGACATCGATGTGTTCAATGATTGGGTGACGGATCAAACGCCAGCAAAAGTCTTCCATAAGCTAATTCACGATGGTGAAGTGACACTGGAAGTGTTGGACATTGAAAGAGTATACGGCAGTGCTTCCTCTCATCTTGAAGCGCATCATCATGACCACGCTGAACAAGAGCCTCAATTCCAACTGCCTCCCGGTGAAGCGTTTATCCGTAAAGAGAATAAAGGGCAGGGTTATTTTAGTTGTGGTTGGTTGTTTGGCGCAGAGCATAAGTTCGACTTCGATGCGCTATTCTCAATGTTGTCGGAGCTAACGGCTGAGCGTGTAAAAGCCGTGGTGAATACTGACCAAGGTTGCTATGCGTTTAACGTGGCGAATCAAGTGGTGTCAGTGAATGAAATTTCCCTTGATGGCTTTGAGTCTCGTCTTGAAGTGATCGACTCGCAGCTCATGCCATGGGGCGATCTCGAGCAGATTCTACTCAAGCTGTGTGGCATCAAATAGCCCTGTTTTTGCTGTTTGAACCAAGGATCTTGGTGTTTACCTCGTTGAAGGCGGGATAAACACCAGATTAAATGAGAAAGTTTGCGTTATATCACGATAAATGTGAGATAAATCACTCTAATTACTTTATAGTGCTCGGCTGAAATAAGAATGTAGGCTGTCTGCTTAAGGAACCCGTAACAATGTCATTTTCCTCTCAAGGTTTTGCTCCTGAATTAGTCAAAGCGTTGACTGAGTGTGGTTATGAAAAACTCACTCCAATTCAACAAAAAGCGATTCCAATGGCTCGTAAAGGCCATGATATTTTTGCTACTGCTCAAACCGGTACGGGTAAAACAGCGGCATTTTCATTGCCTGTTATTCAGCACCTTTTGAACAGCGGTAAAAAGGCGTCTAGAGGAACGGCTCGCGGCCTTATTCTTGCTCCAACTCGTGAGCTTGCTGCGCAGATCGCTCAAAACATTAAAGACTACGTTAAATACACAGATCTAAGTGTTTCTGCGGTTTACGGTGGTAACAAGATGTCTTCACAAGTTCGTCAACTAGAACTGGGTGTGGATATTTTGGTTGCAACACCTGGCCGTTTAGAAGAGCACTTAGAAGCGGGTAACGTGTCTATTGCTAACCTAGAATTTCTAGTATTTGATGAAGCTGACCGTATCCTTGATATGGGCTTTATCAATGCCGTTCGTAAGATCATGTTGGATGTAGAAACATCACCGCAAATCATGATGTTCTCTGCAACGACTTCTACTCAGTTAAACCAACTGTCTGTTGATATTCTGCGTAAACCAAAACGTATTAGTGTTGAGCGCGAAAACTCAACGGCTGCTACTGTCGGCCACGTGGTTTACCCAGTGGATCAAGAGCGTAAAACAGAACTGCTTTCTGAGCTGATTGGTCGTAAAAACTGGCGCCAAGTGCTTGTTTTTGTTAACTACAAAGAAACAGCGAACGATGTAGTTAAAGAGCTTAAGCTAGACGGCATTAAAGCAGTACTGTGTCACGGTGATAAAGCGCAAAGTGCTCGTCGTCGTGCTCTAGACGATTTTAAAGAAGGTAAAGCGCGTGTAATGGTAGCAACCGACGTTGCGGCTCGTGGTCTTGATATCGAAGGCTTACCACACGTAATTAACTACGACATGCCTTTCCTAGCAGAAGACTATGTTCACCGTATTGGCCGTACAGGTCGTGCAGGTAAGCAAGGTCACGCTGTCTCTTTCGTTAACCGCGAAGAAGAGCTGACTGTCGTTCAAGTTGAAAAACTGATTCAACAGCGCATTCGTCGTGTTGAACAACCGGGTTATGAACCGAAGAAACGTGATGCTTACATCGAGAAGCTGAACACTAAATCGGCTTACAAAAACCGTCAGGGTCGTAAGAACAACGCGAACGAAGAGCCACAAGATCAAGCAAGCGCTGAACGTCGTTTGACTATGATGAAGCGAATTAAAAACCGTCGTAAGTAATTACGGTTGGTGATTGAAAAGAGCCACTGTTATGTGGCTCTTTTTGTTTGTATTGATCGCAATATTGTTTATTGTCATTACTGCTTCGTTTCAACCTCGCTTCATTTCAAGCCCGATCAAGAAACAAGAACTAATAAATAAAAACAAGTCGATAAGGTAATAATATGGATAGCGCACTACTTTGGGCTTTTATTCCCACGTTTTTCTTCGTGTCAATCACGCCCGGTATGTGTATGACTTTGGCGTTGACACTTGGAATGAGTGTTGGATACAAGCGTACATTATGGATGATGATCGGTGAACTGGCTGGTGTCGCTGTGGTTTCTATTGCCGCGGTATTGGGTATCGCTTCGATCATGTTGAATTACCCATGGCTATTTACGGGCTTTAAATTTGTTGGTGCGGGTTACCTGTTTTATTTAGGCGTTCAGATGTGGCGTTCGAGAGGCAAACTGGCGATCAGTACTGACAACCAAACAACAAAAGTCAGCAATGATTGGGACTTGGTGGTTCAAGGTTTTGTCACTGCAATTGCGAACCCAAAAGGCTGGGCGTTTATGATTTCTTTGCTGCCTCCTTTTATTAACAGCAATAAAGACTTAGCACCGCAGTTACTCATTCTCGTGTCGATCATTCTGGTTTCTGAGTTTGTTTGCATGACTTTATACGCGACCGGCGGTAAGAGCTTAAAACATATGCTCGGCAAGGCGGATAACGTTAAGTTGATGAACCGTATTGCTGGTACGTTGATGATGGGTGTTGGTGTGTGGCTGTTCGTGAGTTAATTCTGAAAAGCGATAACGGTTAGAGATCTCCGACTCAGTCGTCCCTCCTTCTCGAGGATGACTAGAGCTTGGTATGACGAGCTCTTTGGATGATGATAAGTTTTTAAGGCTTGGTTCCTTACTTAAACCGAAGAATGCATAGAATATAAAAAGAGCAATAGGGCATTTGGCCTTATCGCTCTTTTTGATTTTACTGAGCTAGCGAACAGAAACTAGATAACAGAAATGTTTCTGATCTTAGCTAGATTTGCGTATTAAACCGCGATTTCACCGCCGTCTTCACGACGAATCACAACCGTAGATGCTCTTGGACGAACATTGCCTTGAGTTTGTGCTGTTGCATCTTCAGACGATGGCCAGTTTGCAGGGTGTTGAATGTTCACAAACAGTGATTTGAAATCTGGGCTGATGGTAAAGCCAGTCACTTCACAACCGTTTGGACCCACAAAGAAGCGTTTAAGCTGTGCTTGGTTGTTTGCATCAATCACCGCACTGTTGCCGTTGTCATCCGTTAACTGAGATGGAACCACTGCCAGCATTTGGTCATTGGTGTAGCCAGTTACTTCGTCTGCGCCGTTATCTGTCTGAATCCACAAGATGCCACGAGCATCAAACGCTAAGCCGTCAGGGCTCGCGAATTGGTTCATGTCTGTTAGACCAGAGCGGTTAATAGACTTGTCTTCCACTGCTGGTGAACCAAATACGAAGATATCCCAATCGAACTCGCCTGCCGTTTTGCCTTCATCCCAACGGATAACATGACCGAACTTGTTGTCTACGCGAGGGTTCGCAGAGTTCGCTTCTTTACGCTTGTTGTTATTAGTCAGCGTTAGGTAAGCCGTACCCGTCATTGGGTCAACAGAGCACCATTCAGGGCGATCCATTGGCGTTGCACCAACAAGGTCGGCAGCGCCTGCTGTATTGATGATAAGCGCTGCTTGAGAGTCAAATGAATCACCTAGCTTACCGCCGTTTGTAGTCTTGCTGCCCAACGTTAGTGGTAGCCAAGTACCTGAACCATCATCGTTGAACTTAGCCACATACAGCGTGCCTTTATCCATGTACTTGTCACCCGCACTTAGGCGATTACTCGGTTCTGCGTCACGCGGGTCCCATTTCTCTTCAGAAACAAATTTGTATAGGTATTCAAAGCGAGAATCGTGACCAGAGTAGAATACGATTGGCTCGCCTTCGGTCAACTTACCAAACGTACAGCCTTCGTGACGGAAACAACCCAGTGCAGAACGTTTCTTAGCGCGAGAGTTTGCTGTGTATGGGTCTATTTCAACAATGTAGCCGTGACCGTGTGCTTCGTTACGGTAATCGTCCATTGCTGACTCACCTGTTGGTGTTACGTCAAAGCGAGCAAATTCGTCTAGGCGTTCTTGTTTGTTACCTGAAAGCGTGTCCCAACCGTAACGTGTTTTGTCAGTAGCGATACCAATACGTTCTTGCGCTGGTGTTGTCTCGCCTTTGTTAACGAAATAACCCGGCCAGTTTTCTTCACACGTTAGGTAAGTGCCCCATGGTGTGTAGCCATTACCACAGTTGTTCAACGTGCCACGAGCTTGGCTGCCGTCTTGTGAGAACTTGGTTTTGGTAAATTCACTGTGAGCAACAGGACCAGACAGATCCATTACGGTCGCGCCTGTGTAGCGGCGGTTAAGTGGATCGTTATCGACCATCACCCATTGGTTGCCTTCAAGTTTTACACGAACCACACTCACGCCGTGTGCGTTGATCTCTTTACGTACTTCATCAAGGCTAGGGCGGTTGCCTTCATCGTATGTAGGACCATTAGCGTGCAGTGCTTTTTGGTCGATGTATTCGTGATTAATCACCAACAAACCGTCGTTGCTGTTGCCATTAAGCGGGAAGAAGTGCATGCCGTCGTGGTGCATGCCCAGTGAGTTTGCTTGATCTTGTGCGTTGTTGGTTCCATCTTTTAACCAAGCATTGCCTTGCTTGTTAAGTGGAGTACCCCAAGGAACCAATACTTGTGCTGTATAGCCTTTTGGCACAACGACACTGTCTGTCAGTGAGCCTTTAACCGATTCGAATGCAAGTGTAGCAGTGCTTTTTTGCGGTGCGCTAGATGATGCTGTCGCCGCGTGCGCTGTGCTGTGGCCTGCTAAACCAAAAGCACCAAACGCCGTCATTGCACTGATGCCTAAACCGCCTTTGAGAACATTTCTTCTTGAAAGGTTCGCATCTAAAACTTCTTCGAAGGGTTTGTTTTTGCTCTTATTAAAACGAGTGCTATCAAATGTTTCCTTGCTCATCTTTACTGCTTCCTATTGGCTGATTTTATTATTCGTTATTCATGACTTACCCACCTACTAACTAATTGGTTAATAAGTTGGGTCAATGTGTGACTAATCGTGAAGCAGTTAAGTGACAGATTTTTATAGATTTGATTAAGGTTTTGTTTCTGTAGCACGATTTTTGCCATTAACACCCTTGTGTAATACAAAACTCTTGGGGATTGATGTGGAACTGTGTATAAATTCTTTATCAAACGAAAAGAGAGGCAGTTATGAAATTAGATAAAATCGAAAACAAAAATCGTCGCCTACGCAAAAAGCTATACCTAGGTGAATTCGCTATTCTAGGTTTTGAAGTAAGCTGCACGACTTCGATTGCTGATTTTGACCAATACGATGTGTTCATCGATGAATTTATCGATTTCATCGACAGCATCGGTCTGTGCTTTGGTGGCGGCGGCCTTGAGCTGTTTGAAGGTTTCTTATGCTCAATTGAGCGCTACCGTTCAGTAACAGAAGCAGAACAACTGCAAGTTGCTCAATGGCTTGAAGCTCGTGCTGAAGTAAGCAAAGTGGAAGTTAGCGAACTGATTGACGCAAACTACGCGTTCTAATTTGATGTTGTGTTGTTAGCTCGATTGAAAGGCCAAATACGGCTTAGGAAAGAGTAACAACAGTACGCTAGAATAAAGGCCGAATCGTTAAATCGATTCGGCCTTTTTGCGTTTTATTCGTTCCATTTCTATTCTTTATCTTCTTTTCTATCCCTTCTGACGTAAATGATAAATTGATATTTTTCGATTAAATATTAGTACTTTATCGCTATTTTTATTTGCAGTAATAAGTTTGGATAAACTTGTGAGAGTTTTATGAGAATTCAATGAAGTTGCTGATAGATTTGATCGTTATTCTTAGAGTCAACAACACCACAGTTCGTTCTGGCAAAGGTAACGGTATATCGCTGTTATTCGTTTTGTTGGCAACGATAGGACTCGATAAAGGATGGAATCAAAATGAATAAACGTACTCAAATCAGCTTAGTGATCAGCTCGGCTATGTTGGCCTTCGGAGCGGCTCAAGTTCAGGCTGCTGAGCTTGAAGTCACTGTCACTAATGCAACGAAAGGGATCTACTTTACGCCTATCTTAGCGGCGGCTCATGACTCAAGCTTGTTCATGTTTAGAACGGGTGAAACGGCTTCTTCGGAACTAGAGTCCATGGCCGAAGGTGGCGATATTTCAGGTTTATCTGGTGTCATTGCCAACGCGGGAGGCGTGGTGGTTGAGAACCCAGCGGCCGGCATCCTCAATCCAGGCGTCGCAACTACGTTTGATATCAGTACTGGTGATTTAGAGTACCTATCATTGGGTGCAATGTTGCTGCCGACAAACGACGGCTTTGTTGGTCTAGATAGCTGGAAGATCCCAACTCAAGCGGGCACCTACAAAGCGACTCTAAATGGTTATGACGCAGGCACAGAAGCCAATGATGAGCTGGCGGGCAGTATGCCGAACCCTCCATTCATTACCTTTGGCGCTGGTGGCACAGGTGTAGAAACGGCAGTATCAAACGCTAAGGTTCATATTCATCCAGGTAACATTGGTGATGGTGATGCGGCGGGCGGCATCAGTGACCTCGATAGCAGTAGCCATCGATGGTTAAACCCTGTTGCAACTATCACCATTGTTGTGAAGTAAGGGGGATGTATGAAAGCTAGAATTCTATTTATCGCTGCATCAGTAGCTGTGTTAGCGGGTTGTCCGGACGATGACGACGATTACTATCGCTATGATGTGAGTGTTACTAACCTCACCCCCAATCAACCAATGTCACCACTCGCGGTGTTGACTCACAATACGAATTTTGATCTGTTTGAAGTTGGGCAAAGTGCCTCTGTCGATCTGGAATACTTGGCGGAAGGGGGTAGTAATGCACAATTGCTTGCGCTCAGTGACAGTGACGCCAATGTTTATCAAGGCACCTCAGGCAATGGACTGATTCTTTCAGGTGAGCAAGACACGGTGTCGATTCGTGTCGACCCAAATCAAGAAGGATATATCTCAGTTGCTTCCATGTTGGTGAACACCAATGATGCGTTTGTCGGCGAATCCGGATTATCGCTCAAGTCATTAGCGGTGGGTGATACCTTTACCATGAACATGAATGTTTGGGATTCGGGAACTGAGCTGAACGATGAGCTTGCTGCAACCATTCCGGGACCAGCAGGCGGTGGTGAAGGTTTTAATACCACACGAGACGACACCGATATAGTGAGTTTTCACTCTGGCGTAATCAGCCAAGATGATGGCCTTACGACCTCTACTTTAAGTGCAAATCATCGTTTCCTTAACCCCGGTGCAAGAATCACCATTACTCGAACTCAGTAACAGGTTGAAAGCACGATGAAAGAATTCCTGCTCTGTTCCGGTCAATTGAAAGGTGGGCGGACTCAGAATAGAGCAGGGATCATGAATAGTGCTGCGGTAAATTTGATGGCAAACATATTGTTGGTTGAAGACGATGATGACTTGGCTGAACTGGTGCAGATGCATCTTAAGTTCCAAGGGCATAACGTAATCAGAGCTAATGTGATTGAAAAGGCTCAGGCGCTCTATAAAGAGGGTCATTTCGATTTGATCGTACTGGATCGTGGCTTACCAGACGGTGACGGACTCGATTTCTGTCGAATGTTGCGTCAGCAAGAGGATTGGACGCCAGTACTCATGCTAACCGCAAGAGACGCTGAGTTAGATAAGGTGTCAGGCTTAGAAGCCGGTGTTGATGACTACATAACGAAACCTTTCAGCGTTCTCGAGTTTCAAGCAAGAGTGAGGAACGTGCTTCGCCGTTTAAGCCATGTCGAATCAGCGACTCAAGAGGTTGTGACAGCAGAATCGATTATGAATTTTGGTGTGCTCACTATTCAACCTGAACGCCATCAGGTGTCACTCAATAACCAAGACGTACCGCTGACAGCTACCGAGTTTACCTTACTTCATTTCTTAGCAACCCGCCCGGGGCGTGTGTATAGCAAAGACGAGCTGCTCGATCATGTTTGGAATACTCATCACTCTGGCTATCACCATACCGTGTGTAGCACAGTCAACCGTCTAAGAACCAAGCTTGCGATGCCGAATAGTGATGATGATTTCATTAAAACCGTTTGGGGTGTTGGTTATAAGTTTGAGTCGAAAGCTTAGGCCTATGTGTCGCGTCCGAAGTTTACTAAAAGACCAGTAACACCTAAGAGCCATCGAGGAGAGAACATGAGTTTCAAATCGCGTTTAGTGTTGTTCACCAGTTTGTGGTTTCTGCTCGTGAGTGTGGTGATTGCTTACACCTATAATTGGCAAAAAGAGACCATAGAACAAAGAACTAAACAAAGCTTACATAAAGAGCTCGCGGTTCACATGCGCGATGATAATCCTCTGATGATTGGTACCGACTACAACCCTAAAGCGCTCAAATCCATATTTCACACCTTGATGTTAATAGGGCCAGATTTCGATATCTACTTCCTCGACAGTCAGGGCAAAATTACGACTCATGCTGCGCCGGAAGGCACTGTGTTAGCCAACCAGATAGACTTAGCACCCATTAGACAATTTTTAAATGACGAGCCTTATCCGATTCTTGGCGAAGACCCTATCAATCCTGATTCTCGTAAGGTGTTTTCCGTTGCTGCGATTGAAGAGTTGGGTTCAACAGTTGGGTATCTGTATGTGTTGATTGGCAGTAATCGCCATACCGTGATTGCTAATTCGCAAGTCGACACACCTTATATGGCGCTAGCAGGACTTATGCTGATCTCTATCTTAGGTTTTGCGATTGGGGCTTACCTGCTCGTGAAGCGCAGCCTCTTAAACCCTATCGAAGAAGTTACAAACAAGCTGCAACAACAAGCAGAGCAAGATTTTCGATTGGACCCGAACTTCATTCATCAAGTACCAGAATTGGTGCCGATTGCACGCTCGTATCAGTTGATGGCGAAGCACATTCAACAGCAATTTTTGCAACTTGAATATCAGTCGTCACACCGCAGACAAAGCTTATTACAGCTCAGTCATGATTTGAAAACGCCATTGTCGAGTGTATTGGGGTATCTAGAAACGTGGAGGATTCAAAACCCACATTCGGATCCACTCATAGATGTGGCATATCGCAATGGCAACAAGTTATCTGAACAGCTCCATTCGCTGTTAGATAGCGCCAAGAAAGATAACCCGGTACCCACATATCAATACGCTTCAATCGATTTCAATGGGCTGATGAGCGAATGCTTAGAAACGATACAAAGCAAATATCGCCATAAAAATGTTGAGTTGAACATTAATATGCCTATTGGAATCAAGGCTGTGGGTGACAGTGATCTGCTTGAGAGGTTGATTTTGAATCTGTTAGATAATGCATTGAGGCATAGCCCAAGTGGCACTGTGGTGTCGTTAGATGTTGGTTTTGAAGCGGATTCCAAACGGGTGAAGGTGGTGATTCATAATGAGGTTGAACTGGAAGCGCCGAATGGTTCTTTGGGAATAGGAACCAAGATCGCGCAGTCGATACTGATGTTACATCACAGCGTGCTAGAAACAACAAAGGCAGAGAACTCCTTTCAGCAAAGCTTTTATTTGCCTTCGGTATAGCTCTGTCTGCCTTCGTTTAGCTCGATGTATACTTACGTAGAACTAACGTTAAGCGTCTTTTCTGTCTTCGTTGCCTTCGTTGCCTTCGTTCACTTTCGCGTAGAAGTGAAGTAGCTCAGTTAATTCTTTAACCCAGCCAAACGCATCTTTAGGTGCGTTGTTTAAGATCTTTTCTACTTTCTCACAGTGCACTTCGATTGCGATTGCTTCTTCAAGGTTGAAAGAAATTGAGTAGAAGTGCCAAAGCAGTAGGCGAGTCATTCGCTCGATGTTCTGTTGCGAGTTATCCGACTCTGAGAAGGCTAGGTTTACTTCACCAAGCGCGATAGCTGTCATTCGAAGCATTGCGTCAAATTTCGCTGATTGCATGCGTTCTTCGCTGGTGACTTCTTCTTGCTCGAACGTAAACAATTCCGTCATTGCATCTTCAGGTACAAGGCGATGAATCATTCTTAAACTAAATTCTTCTAGTTCATGGCGAGGCATGGTGATTAAGCAATTTAAGGTGTAGTCGCGTTGCATGGTGTTCTCTTGGATCTGCAAAAAGGTCGGACAGTTTAATGGAGAAGCGAGTTTAGAAAAAGCAGATTTTAGATAAGCCTGCGTTGGCAGGCTTATCTGTGTACTACAAGCCCTAAAATCGATGCTTAGGGGAACTGTATTTAGGTTTGAACGCAGTATCAGGCTTTGCTATGGCTTGGCGGTTGGTACTGCATCGACTGGTCGTTTCTCATGAATATGTTGCTCGCGACCAAACTGCCGATGCAAATAGAACCAAGGGCGAGCCAAGTCATCGCATCAGGAATCTCGTTGAATAGTGGGATCGCCAACAAGGTCGCCACTGCGGGTGTTGCACTGCCAAAAGCGGCAGAGCGTTCAGCCCCTAAGGTATTAACCGCATAAAGGTAAGTGAACGCAGCGATTAAACCCGCCCCAACGCCTTGCACTGTTGAATGAACGGCAAGCTCCGTGAAGGGCCAATTAGCGATTGGTGTGTCCATTAGGTGGCTTGGGAGGGTTCCAGTCAGGATTAGGACGAGTAAAAGCAAAGTAGAACAGAGAGAAATAAAACCGGCACTGACTAACGCATTAAGATTAGCGACACGGGCTGAGATGGTGAACATCGCCCACATTAAGCTTCCGCATAAAAACAACAAATGACCTTTGGTGTATTCGAAGTTGAAGCTGCTTAAGCTACTCCCTAAAAACAACAGTATGCCGAGCAAAACCAAACCTAAACCAACAACACGATGTCGGCTGAGTGGCTGCTTAAAAAAGAGTACCGCAATTCCTGTAACGAACAGAGGAAGCGTGCCCGGAACAAGAGCACTGCCATGAGATACCGGAACAAACTGCATGGCCGTTCCGGCAACAAGCAGATAAGGTAATCCGCTACCTACGAACATACCCGTTAGATACCGTTTAGGGACGACGGCAATTGCGCTGCGTGCTTTCCACATCAAAGGCAATAACACCAAAGCCGGTATGAGAAATCTTGTGAGAGCGATATCGGCAGGTGTTAAATCTGAATTTGCGCCGCCTTTAAGAGAAAGAAAAAAGCTCGCCCAAATGAGTAGGGTGACAGTAATAGATAAGTAGCCAAGATTCATAATATAGAAGGAGAGTGGGTGATGACTCATTATGGAACAGTTGGTGTGCCACAGGTTGGCAAGTTTTGGCTAAACTTGAACTATCGTTGATGATTTCTGCTAATATTCACCAAATAATTAACGGATTTAACTAATGTTTGGCATTTACTATGGATAGAATTGATAGGCATCTTCTCGAACTGCTACAAAAAGATGGCAGGTTAACCACGGCTGAACTTGCTGATGAAGTGGGTTTATCACCTTCGCCTTGTGCAAGACGAGTCAAAAGGCTAGAAGAAAAGGGCATTATTGACGGTTATCGTGTGAGCTTGTCACGAGAACAAGTCGGCATCGCAATGAGTGTGTTTGTTGAGGTGAGCCTAAACAACCACCAAGAAGTGTCGATAGATAAGTTTGAGGCGGCTGTTGTAGAGATGGAAGAGGTGATCAGTTGCCACGTTGTATCTGGGGCTTATGACTATTTGCTAGAAGTGGTTAGCCCGAACTTGATGGCCTACGAGGCATTTACAAGAAAACTTCAAAGGCTCTCTAACGTGAAAGATATTCATACCCACCTTGCGATAAGACAAGTAAAAGGCAATGCACCACTGCCAATTTATACCGATTAAGCCAAACTCTGAGCAGTAACACGAAGGCAGAATGAGCTGAAAACGAAATGGTTTACTCCTGAAGTAGAAGCGCGGTCAATATCAAAAATCATCCATTAAGTGTCAGGCTTCAGGCAATAAAAAACGGAGCACCTCGTGAAAGGTACTCCGTATATGATAGGTGCAAAACTTAGTGATACTTAAAGTTAGAGATTGAACAATCCCCAGTTTGTGCATTAATTCTGAATGAAAAAGCATGTGAATGATAATCCACGCCGTCATTCCAAATTGTCTCTCCAAATATCTTACATAGCTCTAGCTCACTTACTGAACCGAACTCTTCCATGTGTTTAGCTACAGATAAAAGTTTACCTCTTATCTCTGCAGTCCATTCCGTGTTACTCAAGCAGTTGAAAGCCATAGTCTTTTGCATATTACCTAGCCAAAATGTTTCTTGTTATTAAGTTATATGAAGATTCATGATAACAATTTTCTGGCGTTTGTAAATCTATTTTGTGATGAATATCTCACATACTCGCTTGCATTGGTCGGAAATTGAACTTCATTGTTGATAGATAGCACATTACTTTTACAACCTATTGATAAAGCTTTGATTAACGAGTTCTTAGAATATTATGAATGGGATTGAGCATATTTATCGGAAAAGTCCGGTCGAACGAGTGAGAGAATCTAATGGTGATTTCAGTTTGATGCATCGTTTGCTGGTTGGTTTATGTGGCGCGCTTCATCAATCATCGTCGCTTCTCTGCGGTATTTTGAAGACAGCTGACGGAATTTTTCACTGAGTGTATGGAGATCTCGGGAGAGTGATTGTGAGCTTTGTACGTGCACCTTTGCGCTTTCTGCCTGGCGCGGGAGTCTTGCTTTGGTGCAGTGTTTGGCGACGGCTTGCCATGAATACGCTAGAGAGTCAGCGCCTTCAAGTTCACTAGACACAACATACGCCTGTTGTAGCAAAACCTCGGAGACGTCATACGCGGTATTCATATGACTATTGAGCTGCACATTAAACCTTTCTTCATACTTTGCCCAAAGCTCAATGATCTGCTTTTCATTAAAGTGTTTAGATAACAATGTCTGTGACTCATAGGTTGAAAGAACTTGGTTGAACTCTTTGGTGTACTGATTATAGCGACCTTCAAAAGAGAGCTGACGATCCAACAGTGTTTGCCAGTTTTCACGGTCACAATGATTCGCTAGAGCGACATTGGCACTAAAAGTTGCGCTTACAATGATAATCTTCCCCCAAAAACTCATGACTTTCCTCTACTTACCGTGCGCTCTATTGAGAGTATAGATGAGCAGCAGCATGAGTTGATGTACACTTGAGACATACCTATAACGGAAGAGCTGGTGGATTTGATGAAAAAAGCGCTGATCGCTTTACTTGTGTTGTTGATATTGGGCGGAGGGGGAGGAGCGGCATACTACTTCTTGGTCATGAATAAAGACCCAATCCCACAAGAGAAAACGGAAGAGCCGGCGTTAGAAGCTACCGAGCAATCTGAATCTGAGCTTGTACCCATCATGGATCTTCAGCCTGAACCCGAGCAGACGGAATTTTACGTTTTGGAGAGAAAGCTTGAAGTGGTCGAGCAACCTGAAATTGATGGCTTGATAACAGATTACCTCTATAAAGGGGAAAAGGTGGTGGTACTCGAGAAACAAGGCGAATGGGCACGTATCTCAGACTATATAGTCCTTAAAGAAGGCGGCCCACAGACGGCGGAATGGGTCTCTATGTCAGGCTTATCGAATGATGAAGTCATTATTTCGGAAAAAGAAAGCAAAGAGATATTGGATTCCTATTTGGTTAAGTCTGATGACCTCAAGATCCATCAAGAAAAATTCCGTAATTCGGTGGCTAAACTGATCTCTGAGGGGGAGTGTGCCCCAAGTGATTTTGAAGAATTAGGCGGATGGGTGAAATCTGTTAAGTACAGCAATCGAGATGTCTATTTTATTTATTGTGGTGGGTTGTCCCTTGAAAACAAAATTTATCTTGATGTAAATACAAATGAAATATTTACGAAGTAAAAATCGCCCCATTTTAAGTGTTGGACGTATTAATATTCTTTAGGGTTACCGTTCATAAGTAAAATTTTTGAAATCTTACTTTATCGCAGAGTGGGCTTCTTTATTGGCACCTCATTATATTTAATCCGATATAAGCAGTATCTGGCTATTCCGTTTAAACAATGGGTCTACAGTTTTTATGGTATGAGAGTATTGTTGTCGGGATTCCGTAAGCAGGTGCTGCCGATTCTTGATAAGGAAGATGTCGATAAAGAGAACGTCGATCCAGAAGCTTCGGAAAACCAAGCTTAACGTTTTGCCTCTTACTTAACAGTAGGAATACCTTAACAGTCGAAATACGAAGCACCAGACAATAAAAAAAGCCACTGAAATCAGTGGCTTTTTCGTATCAACTCATATCAGAATTATCTGGTAGAAGTTGATGGAATCTCGATTGTTAATCGATTTCTTTGTCTTTACCCATAGATAAAATCCAAAGAGATACGGCTGCAACACCTGCAAAGCCACCAAGAATGATAACTGGCATAGCGCTGTAACCTAGGATGTGCCAAATTACGCTTTCTAAAGTACTCATTCAATCGCTCCTTATTGCCAGCCTTCAACGCCGTGCATGTCTGGTAGTTTGTGTGCAATACCTTTGTGACAGTCTACACACGTTTTTTCACCAGAAGCTAGCGCAGTCGAGTGTTGTTTCGCACTACGGGGGCTCTGCTCTGAGAAGTCCATGTAATCGAACTGGTGACAGTTACGACACTCAAGTGAATCGTTCTTCTTCAATCGAGCCCATTCGCGTTCCGCTAGGTGAGCACGACGTGCTTTGAACTTTTCTTCAGTATTGATGGTTTTCGCAATAAAGTGTGCGTATAGCTCTTTAGATGCTTGAACCTTACGAACAATTTTATCTGTCCATTCATGAGGAACGTGACAGTCTGAACAGATAGCACGAACACCAGAACGGTTAGAGTAGTGAATTGTCTCTTGGATTTCAGCAACGATAGGTGCGTGACAGCCAGAACAGAATTCTTCCGTGTTGGTTGCCTCCATACCCGTGTTGAATGCACCCCAGAACAAAAGACCACCCGAGAAACCCAAGAACAAAACAACGCCTACGGCTGCTTTGCTTGGTGTCGCAAGTCTTTTCCAAAACGCTTTAAGTAATTTTATCATATATAGCCTCTCTTACAGTCCGGCTACGATTAACGCAGTGAATCTACAGGTTTGAACTCGTTCTCAACTAGTGGCTTAGCATTAGCTTGAGGTACGTGACACTGTAGACAGAAGTAACGACGAGGTGATACGTCTGCAAGTACCGCATCTTCACGGTTCATGTAGTGAGTTACACTCACTTTAGTAGCACCCATTTCTTTTGCGTTTTTCCAGCTGTGGCAAGAAAGACACTTGTTAGCGTTAAGAGAAACTTCATAGCTACGAATAGTATGAGGCACTAGAGGTGGTTGGTATACGTAGTCACTCTCAAGTACTTGGTCACGAGGGAACTTTTTGAAGTCATCTGCTGCGCGAGTTGCTTCAAGTTCACTTGCACCACGTAGAGATTCTACGCCACCAATGCCGCCTGGGTTATCCAGTTCAGCTTCAGCTTGAACTGCACCAGCTAGCAAAAGACCAGCTGATAGTAGGGCAGTAATCAGTTTTTTCATGGTTAATTTCTCCGCCTAAAGGCTAATTCTTTGAGTGGACTACTTCTTTCAAAAAGTAACGAAAAAAGCAGTCGCAATATTAAAAACGTCAGATCTACGAGCTAAGTGGTAAGAACATATTGTCCTTAAGCGACCTTAGTGATCTTAACTGGACACTTCTTGTAATCCGTCTGTTTAGATAGAGGATCCGTTGCATCCAAGATCAACTTGTTGATCAGAATTCTTGCATCAAAGAATGGTACGAATACCAAGCCTTGTGGTGGACGGTTACGACCACGAGTTTCAACACGAACGCGTACTTCACCACGTTTGTTTTCGATAAGAACTTCATCACCACGGCGAAGACCACGAGCTTTAGCATCAGCAGGGTGGATGTAACAAAGTGCATCCGGTACTGCTTTGTAAAGTTCTGGTACACGACGAGTCATAGTACCTGTGTGCCAGTGCTCAAGAACACGACCTGTACATAGCCACATATCGTATTCATCGTTTGGTACTTCAGGTGGCGCTTCGTATGGTGCATTGATGATCAGTGCTTTACCATCTGGTTTGCCGTAGAAGTCCCAATCAGAACCTTTCTTAGCATATGGATCTGAACCTTCTTTAAAGCGCCATAGTGTCTCTTTACCGTCAACAACAGGCCAACGTAGACCACGAACTTGGTGGTAGCGATCGTATGGTGCTAAATCGTGACCGTGGCCGCGACCAAAGGCTGCGTATTCTTCGAATAGACCTTTTTGAACGTAGAAACCTTGAGCTTGTGCATCGTCGTTAAGCTCTTGAGCTTCAGACAGTGGGAATGCATCAACGTTGCCGTTTTTGTAAAGCACGTCGTACATGGTTTTGCCACGGTACTCAGGCATTTTCGCAACCAGTTCTTCACCCCAAACTTCTTCAATAGTGAAGCGCTTAGAGAATTCCATGATTTGCCATAGGTCAGACTTAGCTTCACCTACAGTTTTCACTTGTTGGTACCATGCTTGTGTACGACGCTCTGCGTTACCGTAAGCGCCTTCTTTCTCAATCCACATTGCTGTTGGAAGGATGAGGTCAGCCGCTTGAGCTGTTGCCGTTGGGTACGGGTCAGAACATACAATGAAGTTATCTGGGTTACGGTAACCTGGCAGACGTTCAGTGTTGATGTTTGGACCCGCTTGCATGTTGTTGTTACACATTACCCAGTAAGCGTTGATTTTACCGTCTTTCAACATACGGTCTTGAAGAACAGCGTGAGCGCCGGGTACCGGTGGAATGGTGCCTTCTGGAAGTTTCCAGATATCTTCTGCAATTTTACGGTGTTTAGGGTTAGCAACCACCATATCGGCAGGTAAACGGTGAGCGAATGTACCAACTTCACGCGCTGTACCACACGCTGACGGTTGGCCAGTTAGTGAGAATGGGCTGTTACCTGGAGTAGAAATCTTACCTGTAAGAAGGTGGATGTTGTACACAAGGCTGTTCATCCATACGCCACGAGTATGTTGGTTCATACCCATAGTCCAAAGTGACATTACTTTGATGTTTGGATCGGCATATTGCTTAGCCAGCTTGATAAGGTCTTCTTGAGGTACACCTGACATTTCAGACGCTTTCTCAACTGTGTATTCAGCAACAGACGCTTTGTAGTCTTCGAAAGAGATAGCAGTCATTTCGCCTGAGTTAGGGTTTGCGGCTGCTTTCTGTAGTGGATCATCGTCACGCAGACCGTAACCGATGTCTGTCGTTGCTTGCTTGAAGTTCGTGTGCTTGTTCACGAAGTCCCAGTTAACCGCATCGTTTTGGATGATGTAGTTTGCGATGAAGTTTGCGATCGCAAGGTCAGACTGAGGGTTGAAGATGTAACCCGTGTCTGCAAGCTCGAAAGAACGGTGGTAGTAAGTAGACAGTACGTTTACTTTAACGTGTGGGTGGCTTAGACGACGGTCTGTAATACGAGTCCATAGTACTGGGTGCATTTCTGCCATGTTTGAACCCCACAGTACGAATGCGTCTGCGTGTTCAAAGTCATCGTAACAACCCATTGGCTCATCAATACCGAAAGTGCGCATGAAGCCTACTACAGCAGAAGCCATACAGTGACGAGCGTTTGGATCTATGTTGTTTGAACGGAAACCCGCTTTCATCATCTTAACGGCTGCGTAGCCTTCCATTACTGTCCATTGGCCTGAACCGAACATACCAACACCTGTTGGACCGTTCTTCTTAAGAGATGCTTTCCATTTCTCAGCCATCACGTCGAACGCTTTGTCCCAAGATACTGGTGCGAAATCACCATCTTTATGGAACTCGCCATCTTTCATACGAAGAAGAGGCTGTTCTAGACGGTCTTTGCCGTACATGATTTTTGAAAGGAAGTAGCCTTTGATACAGTTAAGGCCTTTGTTTACTGGTGCTTCTGGGTCGCCTTGAGTCGCAACCACTTTGCCGTTTTGAGTACCTACTAGTACCGAACAGCCCGTACCACAAAAACGACAAGGCGCTTTATCCCACGTGATTTTTGTTTGATCAGAGCTAGCGATCAGGTTGGTTGCTGTTGCCGGTAGTGTTACACCTGCAACGGCTGCCGCTGATGCAGCTGCGTTTGCTTTCACAAACGCACGTCTTGTCATTTTCATACTTCACCCTCAAGTTGAGAATTGTTGCTTCCAGTTTCTAAATCCGTTTCGTCGAGTCCAGTTTCGATTTGGTGATAAACCAAAGCTGTCCCCAAAACGTTCTTAATGTTGTTTATTGCTTCGATGGTGTCCGTTACAAAACCTTGGTTTTCAGTTTCTAGGACCACGATGATTTTGCCTTCAGGGCTATCTCCGTAGATTTCAGCGTTATCGAATTGCTCGATCTCCGCTTTGATCTCATTTAGATGCTCAGGGCTCACATGCACGACTAAACTTGATATATGCACTTCATTTAGTGCCATAAATTGCTCTCGTTATTTTTGTTTTATGCATTACTCACAAGAATAGCCGAAGTAGGGCAAATTGCTACGCAGGCGCCACAACCGCTACACTCATCTAACTTGATTTTTGGTAGAGCAACACTGCCTGCTCTAAGTTGAAATTGAATGGCCATAGGTTCACACATGTCACCACAGCTTCGGCATTCAACATTTTGTTGCGCTAAACACTTATCAGAGATTTGTGCTTTTGCTTGCCAAGGCTCTCCTTGCTTTGGCTTAAAAATGGGTTCGGGACAAACATCTGCACATTGATAGCAGAACGTACACTCATCAATAGAGAAATCTACAGTGGGAAAACCACCATCGCCTACAATGATTATCTTAGTCTCACAACTCTCGATGCATTTACCGCAGCGAGTACAGTCATCTGTAAAGCTTTCTAGGCTGTCAATCCAAGGCAAACGAATCTGGCTTGAGTCAACTTTTCGTCTTGAAAAAAGACGGCGTTTTGATAGATCTACCACTAGATACCTATAGATGTTACTAAGATGTTGTAATTGTAGGTCATTATTCTATTAATATCTTGTAATGAGTCCTCACAAGTAGTGTAGTTTTAGAAACAATTGTATAAATACCCCCTAAGGGCTAATTGGGGGCATATATTGTCTTAGATCAATAAATTACGGAGCGAGTGATCACATATTGAATGGAGCTATGATTTTTGATGTGTGACAATACGATATCGCTGGCAAGTCATTTATCAATAGGAAGGCACTTTTGCTTATAAAACCGGTTTCATCTGTAACAAGTACGATAGCAAAATCTTTGCTCTCTATACTGCTGTTGTCGGTTGCTACGACTGGCTTTGCCATCTTTACTTTGGCTTCAAGTTTGAATGATGCGGAAGCGGTTAACGTGGCCGGTTCAATGCGAATGCAAAGCTACCGTTTAGCCCATGATATTCAAATAGAATCTGTCGATTATGAATCTCATATTCGTGAATTCGAAAGTTCTCTTTACTCGCCATCCATGACTAATTTGGTCAGTTGGAATGTTCCGACAGACATCACAGAAGATTACTATTTAATTATCGGCCGTTGGCATGAGCTAAAACAGGTCTTGAATAGCGAAGAGCGCGATCACTATCTCGTGTTGGTTGAAAACTTCGTGGCTGAAATCGATGGCTTCGTTTATAAGCTGCAAGAGTTCTCTGAAGACAAGTTAATAAAGTTAGCGTGGGCTGGTGGTATCGGCCTTGGTGGGATTCTGGTCATATCTCTTTTTGTTGTTCACTTTGTACGTAAACAGGTTGTTAAACCGCTACATGCTCTTGTCGGTGCGAGCCAAAGAATCAAAAACAGCGACTTCGAGGTAGAACTCAAGGTGACCAGTAACAACGAAATGGGCATTTTGACCAAAACCTTCAACTCGATGGCCAAAGATTTAGGCGTGCTTTATCGAAACCTTGAAGATGTGGTGGATGCAAAGACGATTGAGCTGCAAAATGCGAACCAGTCGCTGCAGGCACTTTATAACTCGTCACAAGAGCTCACGGTGACGCGTATTGCTCCTGAAAACTTCCGAGCTATCTTGCAGCATCTCGTGAGCTTGGAAGGGATTGGATCACTGAGGCTCGAGATTGTCGATAACTCAGGCCGTTCATTGATTATGGATGAAGGTTACGATTCGAATTTAGACTACGAAAAGTTTGAGATGAAACTCGACGATAACGAACTTATTCTCGGCTATTTATACTGTTCATATCACCACGGGCACTCAACTAAAGCTCTGATCGAAAGCTTCATTCAACTGCTATCGAGAGCGATCTACTACAATCGTGCTCAAAAGAAAGCTGAACAGCTTATTATCATGGAAGAGCGTGCCACGATTGCACGTGAACTCCACGATTCATTGGCTCAATCACTGTCGTACTTGAAAATTCAAGTTACACTATTAAAGCGTGTGATTGGCAAACTGCCAGAGCAACAGCACCGAGAGCAATCTGAACAAATCGCGTCTGAGATCGGAAACGGCTTAGCCGACGCTTATACCCAGTTAAGAGAGCTACTCACCACATTTAGGTTGACCATTAAAGAGGGCAACTTTGGAGACGCCTTAAGTACCATGCTTGAGGCGCTCAGCGAGAGAACCGATGCGAAGATTAACCTCACTAATAATCTCTCATCGATCGAGCTTGATGCGCATAGTCAGGTTCACTTGCTTCAATTGATTCGTGAAGCAACAATAAATGCAATAAAACACGCCAATGCCGACTTGATAGATGTATGCTGTATCGATGAGGACGGTGAAGTATTAGTCGTGATAAAAGATAATGGAGATGGCTTTGACTCAAGTAGTTCCAAGGTGAACCACTACGGGATGAGCATTATGCAGGAGCGTGCGGCAAGACTGAATGGCGACTTGACGATTGAAGCGGCGCAAGGTGAAGGCTGTACAGTCATATTGAAATATAAAAGTTTGAAGGAAGTTAAAGTTGACGATTTGTAAAGTAATGCTGGTTGATGATCATCCATTGATGCGCAGAGGTATAAGCCAATTACTGAGCTTTGAAGACGAATTCGAAGTGATTGCAGAAGCAAGTAACGGCACTGAAGCGGTTGCTCTTGCTCATGAAGAAGAACCTGATTTGATCCTTTTGGATCTCAATATGAAGGGCATGTCTGGTTTAGATACCTTGAAAGCACTTCGCACTGACGGTTCTAGCGCAAACATTGTTATTCTAACGGTTTCTGATAGCCCTGCAGACATTGAAGCGATTGTAAAAGCAGGCGCTGATGGCTACTTGTTGAAAGACACTGAACCCGATGAGTTAATTGAACTGCTTAAGCAAGCACACAGCGGTGACAAGGCTTACAGCAGTGTGGTTGCTCGTTACCTAAATGATGCTGGAAGCCGCAATGATATCTTCGAACAACTGACTGAACGCGAAATGCAGATCCTTCAAGAAGTCGCGAAAGGTTACCGCAATAAGCAGATCGCTGATCACCTGTTCATTTCTGAATCGACAGTTAAGGTACATATGAAGAGTCTACTGAAAAAGCTGCAAGTGCCTTCCCGTACCGCTGCCACGGTTCTGTATCTAGAACGCTATGGTGAAATGAAGTAGGGCTTGGTCCTTTGAGATAACACTATTTCAAGCCTGACTGTTTATACATGTCTCGATAGTTTTGACGATGTGAGAAAGTGACATTAAAAAAGGCGCTGAACTTACTAAGTTC
>NZ_JBFRTR010000055.1:6910-118935 GCF_041474215.1 Vibrio sp. 10N.222.52.C12 | reverse complement strand
TTAAAGAAAGCCGCTGAGAAATCAGCGGCTTTTTTGTATCTGGCGTTTGCGTAAAGAACTTACGTATTTTCCACTACGCCACCTTTCGGCTCACTTCAAAACGCCCAATCAATTGGTCTAAACGGCTCAATGCATTGCCCATCAAGGACACTCGACGTGCGAGTTGCTTAGTAGACAGTTGTAAGTCAGATATTGAACGTTGGGCTTTATCTGCCGTTTGTCCATTTTTCTGACTGTTTTCATCTAAGTTAGACATCGTGGTAAAGAGGTCACTCACCGCTGATTGAATTTGCTCACTGCGAGCATTTGAGTCGACTGTTAAGTTTCCTTTACTCACATTCTCGACACCTCGCTCCATGGACTCAACAGCACTGCGAGACTTACTATGCAGCTCTTTCATTAGGTCACTAATATGGTTAGCAGCTTGTGAAGTTCGGTCAGCCAGAGTTCTTACTTCAGAAGCGACGACAGAGAACCCTCTCCCGTGTTCACCTGCTCTTGCCGACTCAATGGCCGCATTCAAGGCCAAAAGGTTAGTCTGCGCGGTAATGTCAGTAATGATATCTATAATGTCAGACACCTTAGTCATTTCATTATTTACCTCATTCACGCTATGCGCCGAGCTTTCTACGATATTGCGAACAATCTCCATGCCTTCGACGGACTGATTGTACTCCTTCTCTGCGCTCAGGACGGCTTGTTTCATCACCGTGTCCATTTGCGTTGCTGAGACACTCGCATGAGTAATTTCGCTCTGTTGATACTGACTCAACTGAAGCATATTGCTTAACGCTTGTGATGCATCATCACTGGTTTGCTTCATCACGACACTGCGACGAAACATCGATTCCGAAACCTCTCTAACTTCGTGACTCGCATGGATCAACTCACTCACCGTGTTATCTAAATTGTCGATAAAACTGTTAGTCCAGCGCCCTAAGTTGCCAAGTTCATTATGACTGAATGTGGTGGGATCAAGTCTCCGACTTAAGTTGCCATCACCTTCGGCTAAGGTCTGCATTACCCCGGTCATTTCATGAATCTTCTTCGCTAGTGGTTTGGCGCTAACTAAACGGAATAAGCCCAATGAAAGCAACGCGCAAGCGAACATAATACCACTCTGCATAAAAGGTGTGAGTGTATAAAGGTTGGCAAACAGTAATGGAACAAATAGAGGCAGTAGCATGCAGCTGATAAAGTGCTTAGATAAGGTATAACTTAGACTTCGGTCTCTGTAGACCTCTTCTAAATCGGACTCACACATCATGCCAAAGGTATCTGGTGAACCATCTAATTGAAAAGTGATACCTTTGCCAATAACGGGTATGTGGCGATAGTCAGAATACCCCGGATAACCAATAAACAAGTTATTGCCATTTTTAATGGTTTCTCTGACGCCTGGGTGAAGCTGATTAGTGGCTGGGTCTGTAAAGCGAATCTCAAATTCGGTGTGGTGCTGGATCTTAACCGTTCCCCAATCAGTATGAATCCCTTGCTTTAAGTTC
Source organism: Vibrio sp. 10N.222.52.C12 (assembly GCF_041474215.1). Lineage (NCBI taxonomy): Bacteria > Pseudomonadati > Pseudomonadota > Gammaproteobacteria > Vibrionales > Vibrionaceae > Vibrio > Vibrio sp. 10N.222.52.C12. The sequence goes on along the minus strand of NZ_JBFRTR010000055.1, from coordinate 117,430 downwards.
TCGCCGTGTGAAAAGGTATTATCTTCAAAGCGAGAACGAGAGAGCGCAACACCCGGCTGAGTATTAGGATCATGAATGGAGTCGACCATAAAGATATAGTTATCACCCGACTCGCTATAAATATGCCCCGCTTCTCTTTGAATAATGTCACCAATAACATCATTTGGAACACGACCACATAGGAATTGCGGCGCCCCTTCATCCCGAGAAAAGGGGACATAAAACATCAGCGTTACTTGGTCATGAAACGATGAACTCGAAGCCCCTACGTTCAACGTGCGCTGATCCATATACGGCCCATGCAGATAACGCTTTGAAGCCCCTTCAACTAAAGCCTTCTTGTCTCCAAGGTTAACCCCTACATGCTCATGATAACTCGATGCTTGTGCTATCCCCTTAGCATCGACGATCGCCAACTCAGAAAAATCCGTACTGCGTTTAAGAAGGCTAGATAACGTCCCCTGTGCTTGCTCTTCCGTTCGACTTGCCAAATAAACAGCAGAGTCTTCTAAAAAGTCCCATTGATTCTTGACCCAGTTATGCAGAAGTTGAACTCGCGTGTGAGCAATACTTTCAAAAGCTTGTTCAAGCTCCTCCGTCCTACTTCGATTGAGGAAACAAGCTCTGCGCATAGCCAGTTTTCCTGTTGCGCCAAACCAATTAAGCCAACTACGTTCCTTGTCCGTCAGGTTCATTTTTATCCCTTGTGTTTTTATAGACACATGGGTCAAGCAATTTACAGACCGCAATTAACCACACAAATACGTAACTAATTAATAAAAAAGTACTTTATATGAGTCACAATGGTGCAAGCGTGTCTTTTATGGTGCAAAAGGCGCTTATTTCACACCATCATTTCAATGAACTATCAGCCGCTAATTTGAGAGGTTAACCGTGAACATGATAGGCCGCTTTTAACAGCTGCATGTGAATCGGCACCAGATCTTGGTGTTTAGTGCGGTACCCGCCACCGACTACGCAAGCCATCGGAATAGACTCTGATTTCGCTAATTCAATCATGAAACAGTCGCGCTCAAATATCCCTTGTGTCGAGACATTCAAATAACCCAGTTCATCGTCTTGATGAATATCTATCCCCGCATCATAAATAATCAGATCAGGTTGATGGTGAGCAATCGCTAACTTAGTGACTTGTTCAAAACAACGTAGGAACTCTTCATCTTCTGTTTCACGACTTAATGGCACATCTAAATCGGATAGCGGCTTTCGTGCAGGGAAGTTTTTATCGCAGTGGAACGACAGAGTAATGATGTCGTCGTTGTCTTGGCAAAGAGTTGCTGTGCCATCACCATGATGAACGTCGCTATCAACGATCAGCACTTTATCGATATGTTCAAAGGTCAGCGCGTGTTTTGCCGCTAAAACCAAATCGTTCAACAAACAAAAGCCACTTCCAAAATCATGATGCGCATGATGATAACCACCACTCAAATGAATCGCTAAACCAGTCTCTATTGCCATTTCAGCGGCCAAGCAGGTTCCACCACTTGAGTAGAGTGTTCTTTCGATAAGTTGCTCGCTCCACGGGAAACCGATACGTCTCATCTTTGCTGCAGGTAACTTACCAGACACGAGCAAATCAACATATTCGCTATCATGTACCTGTTTTACTTGCTCAACCGAAACCGGCGTTGGTTGGCACACTTCAAACTTGCACTTCCATCGAGGTTCGCTATTCATCAGCGCCTCAACAGCACTATGCAACAACTGATATTTGTTGATTGGGTAGCGATGACCTTCTGGTAAAGGTAACTGTGAATAGATTGGGTGGTAAATTAAAGGAATCATAATCAGGCTAATTGCGTATCTTTCTCAAAATCATAACAGCCTCAAACTTGGCGACAACCTTAATTAATGATAATGGTTATCATTGTTATTAATTATAAAGTAGAGACCATAATGAAAAACGTAATACTCATCTTTGGGGTGATCTGCGGCTCAGCGGCAGCAGTAATGATTTTTGTAGGAATGCTAATGGCCAGTTGGTGGAGCGTTGATTTTCTCGTGTTAAGCCATCAAACTTAACTAATTGAACTGAAAAGGAATCACCATGAGCGTTATTTTTATTACTGGAGCGAACCGCGGCATTGGCTTAAGCCTGACTCGACAATACTTGGAAAGTAATCACAAGGTGTACGCGACTTATCGTGATGACAATTCAGCAAAAGAACTGCTCTCACTCGCAGACCACAACACCAACCTTACCTGTATTCAATTAGAGATAACCGATTACCAAGCAGTAAGCCAACTCCCTTCGCAAATAGAGTCGATTGATATCTTGATCAACAACGCTGGCTACTATGGCCCTAAAGGCTATGGGCTAGGTAATACCGATGTCGAAGAGTGGCGTCGTGTATTCGAAGTTAACACTATTGCCCCACTCAAGCTTGTCGAAACGCTATTGCCTCTACTAGAAGGCAGCCATATCAAAAAGGTCGCTTGTTTATCCTCTAGAGTCGGCAGCATGACCGAGAACACCTCAGGCGGAGGTTATATCTATCGCTCCTCTAAAGCCGCTCTAAACTCCGTGGTTAAGAGCTTAAGCAACGACTTAACCGATAATGGCTTTACGGTGTTAGCACTGCATCCAGGCTGGGTACAGACCGAAATGGGTGGCCCTAATGCTCTGATCGATACCAACACTTCAGCTTCCGGCCTTATTAAAGTCATCGAGTCCGCGAATACCGGAGTAAGTGGTCACTTCTTCAATTTCGATGGCAACGAAATAGACTGGTAATCCACAGATGAATGCAGGCTCTCTCTCAAACCTAGTTAAGCACTCAACGCTGTTTTGTCTAACAGTGATGCTAGCTGGCTGTTTCAGTGATGGCCCCGGCGACTTATTCGACGACTATCAAACTAAGGTCGCTAGAGTACAAGATGCTGAAGAACTCAAAGAGGATTGGGAGTTTGAAAGCCTACCGAGAAAAAGAGAACTGCTGCTTGACGTGCCATCGCTTTCTATCGGTTTAATCGACAGTTACCAGCTTCGTCAGTGTGGACTGTTCAATCTGATAGCAGAAAGAAATTCGGTTCTGGGCAAGGTCGCGGATGAGTTTCGTAATTACGATTATCAAGTCGCGCTACTTGAAGGCGTGGGCAAATGTTTATCCAGTAATGAGTTAGAACCAGAGAGAGTAGAATTACTAAGAGAAATTGAGCAACAGAAACTCGCACAGTTTCCACTGCATCAATGGAATCTCATCTATACCAGCGATGCTATGCAGTCTCAGATGCGTGGTAGTCAGTGGTTACGCACTGATATCGGCGATCAGGTACGACAAACCAGTGATGCTTTAGAACATATCAACCAAGCGTTAAACGTTCCGCTCGTCTCGGGCAAGACTACTGAAGTTCAAGAAGTATTAGAGAAGAGTTCGACCCTTGGGGATTTATACTACTCGCTCACGCGAGCTTCGGCCGAACTTGATACCATCACCAAACAGCTGACAACTTTTGATGCCAACATCATCTGCGGCAAGCAGCGAGACACCACTAAGTTTCGCTATCTCAACAATGTGTTCGAGCAGCAATACATAGGTAAGGTTCAGCCCTACATGGCGCAGCTGGATGGCTACTATCAACAGTTAGCCCCGCAACTAGGAATGTTTGACGCGCAACCTGAACTGCACAGTTATTACTTTCCCATCCAAGATGCACATCAAGCCTTTCGATCATCCACTCGTCGCCATGTTGACTATTGGCAGCAACTGTTTAAACGTTGTGGGCGTAAAGTCGGTCGTTAATCCTAACCTCAATAAGTCTTAGCTTTTGGTGCTCTTTTTAGCGGAAGTACCTTTCTTAGCATACGAACCTGTCTTGGCATAAGACTTCTTCGCACCACCGCCTTTACGACGTTTAAACGCTGGTCTTTCGACTTTAGGAAGGTGGCGAAGTGATTCAGGAACTACTCCCGTTTTTACCTTGCCCATCAAACCATCAATTTTGCTTTCCAGCGCTTGCATAAAAGGTTGATACGCTTGATTGCGTTCTGCCATGCCTTGCAACTGGTGCTCCCAGTGCGCTGTCATGTCTGGAAAGGTAGAATCCTCAGGTAAGGCATGAATCAAGCCTCTGCCCGCAGGGCTACTGTGAATACTCTTACCTTGGCGCGTTAGCAGCTGCCTTTTGAATAAAGTATCGAGAATACCCGCACGGGTGGCTTCTGTGCCAAGGCCATCGGTCTCTTTCAAAATGGCTTTAAGGTCTTTGTTCGCAACAAAACGCGCGATACCTGTCATCGCTTGAAGCAATGTAGCTTCCGTGAAGTGCTTTGGTGGTTCGGTTTTCTTATCGCCAATCACGCCTTCACGACACGTCAACACGGTACCTTTATCCAATGGAGGAACCGTATCCGTGCCATCACCTTTCTCTTCGGTATCTGTTTTGCCCATCAACACCTTCCAACCCGGGTTGATAAGCTGACGCCCTTTTGCGATGAACACACCACCAGCAATATCAAAGACCAGCTTAGCATCAGCAAAAACCGCAGGTGGGTAAAACTGCATTAGATACTGGCGAGCGATTTGCTGATAGATCTTCATCTCATTAGCAGACAAACCATTCACCGATGATTTCTTCGGAGTAGGAATAATCGCGTGGTGAGCATCAACCTTGCTGTCGTTCCATGCTTTTGATTTAAGTGAAAGATCCGCGCCTTGAGCACCACTTTGCAGCTCTTTGGCATTGTTAGCGATAGCATCCACGACCGACTCTCTTTGTGAGTAGTGATCTTTAGGTAGATAGCGACTGTCAGAACGTGGGTAAGTGATGAGTTTATGTTTCTCGTACAATGACTGACACGTGTCTAACACCTGTTGAGCACTCATACCAAAACGCTTAGACGCATCAATCTGCAAAGCTGACAGCGAGTAAGGCAGTGGCGCAGCTTGTTTACTTTGCTTTTGCTCTGATTCCGTCACCGTCGCGGGTTGATTCGCAATTCGGTTAGCCACATTCTCAACCAGCTTTCGATTGAGCACGCGCCCTTCTTCATCTTGCCATGGTTTACATGCTTCGCTTGGCTTCCAACGCGCACGAATATCAAAGCTCTGGCCGTGATTTTGATAAGGGATCAAAGCGTGCAAAGTGAAGTAATCTTTCGGAATAAAGTTTTCGATCTCTTCATCGCGCCTTACCACCAAACCAAGTACAGGCGTTTGTACTCGCCCGACCGACAACACACCTTGGTAGCCAGCCTTTTGACCGAGTAAGGTATAAGCACGAGTCATGTTCATGCCATACAGCCAATCGGCTCTAGAGCGCGCTAATGCGGAAATAGAAAGCGGAATAAAGTCACGGTTGCTGCGCATTTGAGAAAGTGCACGTTTTACGGCAGGTAAGTTCAAGTCGCTGATCAGTAGCCTGTCCATCGACTCTTTCTTAGCCTTAGAGACTTTGCAGTAATCAATCACTTCATCAACCAGCAACTGCCCTTCTCTATCCGGGTCTCCGGCGTGAACAATTTGAGTGGCGTCCTTCAGTAGCTTTCGGATCACCGTAAGCTGTTTGCTGGATGTCTTACGAGGTCTTAGCTGCCACTGCTCTGGCACGATAGGAAGATCGGCCAAGTTCCATTTCTTATAACGGTCGTCATAAGCGTCTGGCTCAACCTGCTCCAATAAGTGTCCAATACACCAAGTCACCACATCACCATTACCACATTTGATAAACCCTTGGTCCTTCTTCTGTGGATTAGGCAATGCAGCGGCAATCGCGCGGCCTAGGCTTGGTTTTTCAGCAATAATAAGGCGAGACATGTTTTTCCAGATGCTACAAACAATTAGGGCCACATTATCTAATGTGGCCCTAATAAATCAAGAAAAACTGGTTGTTTATACAGTTAGCATTCAAAAAACTACTGACTACTAAATATGCACGACTAAAACATGCCTAATACAAGCTTTCGTAACTAGCTGCCTTGTTTTGTATCTCCCAATAACTACGCGGGCCACTGCCTGCAATGGCTCTAGAAAAAGCAACGATTTTGACACTATATAATTGGTTTTATTTATTTTTTCCTAAAGAGAGAACTAACGTAATAATAATGAATTGAACTTAGTCAGCTTGGGGCTTTTATTGACCTAAATCAATACTCAAAGTTGGTGGTTCTCGTTTAATTGGGCACAATATGTTGTATTAGAAGTGCAAGTTAAGGCTATATGTAGTCTAAGGACAAATCGAATTTAGGGAGGTAACATGACTTATTCTAAGCAATAAAAAAGCCCACTCAAAGCGGGCTAATTTATCTGTATCACTCACGTTGTAATAAGCAGAGTTCAAAGTCTTTGTAGGAGAAGACTTTAAACTTTAAGACAACGATTATGATGGCTTGTTTCACGGCGAATCATATCAAAGTCTATGTAAAAAACAACGTGCTAAACTTACTTAAACGAGTATATGGGCATGTTTCAAAAGTTAAACTCTTTACTAGATGTAATAGAATCAGTTTTAGCGATTATCGACTTCTTAGTTGCTGAAGACTTTCAACTACCTACAGCTATTATGGCTTTTATCACCAGATTTAGTTTTTAGATTTAGTTGGGCAGCCCTATCTTGGGCTGCTTTTGCTCACTTATAAAAACTCAACGAACTTAGAGAAGTCGCGCTCTGGCACTTTCATTGGTGTACAGCCTGGAGTGCCTAGGTATAGGAAGCCAACAATTTCATCGTCGCCTTCTAGGCCAAATGCTTGGTGTACTTCTGGGTGGAACATCCATTTACCTGAGCGCCAAAAGCCTTGGAAACCTTGTGCGACTGCGGCCATTTGCATCGCCTGTGCAGCACAACCCGCAGACAGATGTTGTTCGATAGCAGGCACTTTCTCGTGCTCAGTTACTTTGGCAATCACAGTAATCACCATCGGAGCTCGGAACGGCGCTTTTTTTACTTTTTCGATAACCGCTTCTTCGCTGTCATCCGCTTCAGCGGCGCGCACCAAGATGTCTGAAAGCTTTTGTAGGCCTGAACCTTGCGCGATAACAAAGCGCCATGGTGTTAGTGCACCGTGGTCTGGAGCACGCAGCCCTGCTTTGATGATGTTTTCTAACGCCACACCTTCAGGTGCCGGATCAGAGAGTTTTGCGATTGAGCGTCTGTTGAGCAATAGATCCAAAGCATCCATTTGAAGTCCTTACTATTTCTTTATTATTTGTATACTTGAACTTTAGCACAGAATACAAACGATAATAAATCTCAACGGCTGTCCATTTAGGCTAGATTAGAAACAATAAAGGCTCCTAAATCTATGACTTAGGAGCCTTGTTCAAAATCTAACTCAGCAAATTAAGTAACAATATCTACTGATAAGATTACAGTTTGATAGCTGATTCTATAACTTAATCGCTAGCTCAACACCTTGACGAATTGCGCGTACTGCATCCAATTCACCCGCGTAATCGGCGCCGCCTATCACATGCAGTTTGCCACCAAACTCTTGCCACATGTCTTCGAATGGACGAACTGACACCTGACCTGCACATACGATAACCGAGTCAACATCCAGCACCTGCTCTTTCTTACCAACGCTGATATGCAGACCTTGGTCATCAATCTTGTTGTAGCTCACGCCACCCAGTAGATTAACACCGCGTTTTTCTAGTGTGCGTTTGTGAATCCAGCCTGTAGTTTTGCCCGGACCTTTACCAACACGACCCGCTTTACGCTGCATCACCCACACCGTTTTATCGCTGAATGAATCAGGGTAAGGGTAAAGTCCGCCTGGGTGTTCCATATTCTTATCGATGCCCCACTCATGCAGCCAATCGTCTAGGCTGTGTGAAGTCGGTTCTGTCAGCATGGTTGCCACATCGACACCAATACCACCAGCACCAACAATCGCGACCTTTTCGCCTACTGGTGTCTTTTCACGAATCAAGGTTTGGTAATCGACCACGTTTTCTTGGTCAATGCCCTCAATATCGAGCTTTCTTGGCTCTACGCCAGCCGCCATCACGACTTCATCGTACTTCAACAACATCTCAAACGTTGCCTCAGTATCCAGTTTCAGGTTCACGCCTGATGCGTCGATTTGGTTAGCAAAGTAGCGAATCGTTTCTCTGAATTCTTCTTTACCCGGAATCTGCATTGCTAATCTAAACTGGCCGCCGATACGGTCATTTTTCTCAATCAAGTCAACCTTGTGTCCACGCTGGGCTAGTGTCGTCGCACAAGCTAAACCGGCTGGGCCTGCGCCAACAACCGCAATGGTCTTAGTCGCTTGCGCTGGCTGAACAACAATTTCAGTCTCGTAACAAGCGCGTGGGTTCACCAAACAGCTCGCACGTTTACCTTTAAACACGTTATCAAGGCAAGCTTGGTTACAACCGATACAGGTATTGATGAACTGAGCTTGGTCTTGAGCTGCTTTATTAACAAAATCCGGGTCTGCCAAGAATGGACGCGCCATAGACACCATATCAGCCTGCCCAGAGCTAAGAATACGTTCGGCCTCTTCTGGCGTATTAATTCGGTTACATGTCACCACTGGGATCGACACGTATGGTTTCACTTTTTCCGTCACCCAAGAGAATGCACCACGTGGTACTTGTGTCGCGATAGTCGGAACACGCGCTTCATGCCAACCGATGCCGGTATTGATAATAGTCACGCCTGCTTCTTCCAGCTTTTGAGCCAATAGAACAACATCTTCAAAGGTGCTGCCTTGCTCAACCAAATCCAGCATCGACAGTCGGAAAATAATAATGAAGTCGTCACCCACTGCTTCGCGAATCGATTTAACAATCTCCAGCGGGAAACGCATGCGCTTCTCATAAGAACCGCCCCATTCGTCGTAACGCATATTGGTACGTTTACAGATGAATTGGTTAATCAAGTAACCTTCAGATCCCATAATCTCAATGCCGTCGTAACCCGCGACTTGGGCGAGTTCGGCACTGTTGGCAAAGGCACCAATGGTCTTTTTAATTTGGCGAGGGCTCATCTCACTCGGAGCGAACTTGGCGATAGGCGCTTTAATGCCAGACGCACTTTGCGCGAATGGGTGCATCGCATAACGACCAGCATGCAATAGTTGAAGCGCAATTTTACCGCCGTGCTTGTGGACGGCTTCGGTAACAACTTGGTGCGCTTTAGCGTGCTTTACTTTACTGAATTCAGCACTGAATGGGGTTAATCTGCCACGTAAATTAGGAGAGAAACCACCGGTAACAATAAGGCCAACGCCTCCTTTTGCTCGCTCTTCATAAAACGCGGCGAGTTTGTGGAGACCTTCTTTATTTTCTTCTAAACCTGTGTGCATTGATCCCATCAATACACGGTTACGTAACTGAGTAAATCCAAGATCGAGTGGTTCAAGTAAATGTGGGTACATGGCAGACATCACTTCTATTATTTTATCCTTGTGGTCTGACCACAGTATAGTTCAATTACCAAAAGTTCAAACAACCGTTTACATTTTTGTAACACCGATCATAATGCAGAGCGTATTAATCGTTCAGAAGCCCTTAATTTGACTACACTTAATGAGAATATATATCGATTAACAATTCTTGGTGTAGTTTGAGCTTGGGAATTATCGTAGGATACTAAGCAGTTCATATTATTGAGATTAATGGTACTACGGCTTATTAAAGCGACGTGATCTCACTGCGGAGACAGAATGAAAAAAATATTCAAATTTATAGGCATGATCTTTAAAGGGATTTGGAAGCTCATTACGTTTGTACGTCTTGCGCTGGTTAACCTAGTCTTTTTACTCAGTATCGCCATCATCTACTTTGTGTACTTCCATTCAGATACGGCTCAGCCCACTGTTCCACAGGATTCGGCTTTAGTGCTTAACCTGTCTGGCCCTATTGTGGAACAAAGCCGCTATATCAATCCGATGGATTCGGTCACAGGTTCACTGCTTGGCAAAGACCTCCCAAAAGAGAACATCCTGTTTGATATCGTTGAAACGATTCGCTACGCAAAAGACGATGACAAGGTTACAGGTATCGTTTTAGCACTCAAAGAGTTGCCAGAAACCAACCTGACCAAGCTACGCTACATTGCTAAGGCATTGAATGAGTTTAAAGCATCAGGCAAGCCGATTTATGCGGTGGGTGACTTTTACAACCAAAGCCAATACTACCTAGCCAGCTATGCAACTAAGGTCTTCCTATCACCAGATGGTGGGGTTCTTCTTAAAGGCTATAGCGCTTACTCGCTTTACTACAAAACGTTGTTAGAGAAACTAGACGTAAACACGCACGTGTTCCGTGTGGGTACTTACAAGTCAGCTATCGAGCCTTTCATTCGTGACGACATGTCAGACGCAGCGAAAGAGTCCGCTTCTCGTTGGTTAAGCCAACTATGGGGTGCGTACGTTGATGACGTCAGCAACAACCGTCAAATAGACGCTAAGACACTGAACCCAAGCATGGACACCTTCTTGAAAGAACTTGAGTCTGTGGACGGTGACATTGCAAAACTGGCCGAGAAACTTGGCTTAGTGGATGAGCTAGCGACACGCCAGCAAGTTCGACTAGAGCTTGCCGATGTTTTCGGCAGTGACGGCCAAGACAGCTACAACGCGTTTGGTTACTACGAATACCGTACAACCATGCTTCCAAACATGACTAGTGAATCACACGACGTTGCCGTGATTGTAGCGAGCGGCGCAATTATGGATGGCAAGCAACCACGTGGCACCGTTGGCGGCGATACCACAGCAGCCCTACTGCGCCAAGCACGTAACGACGATAAAGTGAAAGCGGTTGTACTTCGTGTCGATAGCCCAGGTGGCAGTGCCTTTGCTTCTGAAGTTATCCGTAATGAAATAGAAGCGATCAAGCAAGCGGGTAAACCGGTTGTTGTGTCGATGTCGAGCCTTGCTGCTTCGGGTGGTTACTGGATCTCGATGGGTGCGGATAAGATCCTAGCTCAGCCAACCACACTAACGGGTTCAATTGGTATCTTCAGTGTTATCACCACCTTCGAAAAAGGGTTGAACGATATTGGTGTTTACACTGATGGCGTTGGCACCTCACCTTTCTCTGGTCTTGGTATTACAACTGGACTTAGCGATGGCGCGAAAGACGCGTTCCAAATGGGCATTGAAAACGGATACCGTCGATTCATCAGCCTAGTTGGAGAAAATCGCGGCCTGGAAGTCGATGCGGTCGACAAGATTGCTCAAGGTCGAGTTTGGACAGGTCAAGATGCGATTCAGAAAGGCTTAGTCGATGAGATTGGTGATTTCGATGATGCGGTTGCAGCTGCGGCTTCACTTGCAGAGCTTGAAAGCTACAACATCTACTGGGTAGAAGAGCCACTTTCGGCCACTGAACAATTTATTCAAGAATTTATGAACCAAGTTCAGATGTCGATTGGCCTAGATATTCAATCGATGATACCAAGCAGTTTACAGCCGGTTACTCAGCAGTTAGCTCAAGATAGCCAGCTGTTAGGCAACTTTAACGACCCACAAGGCCGATACGCTTTCTGCTTAAATTGCCAAGTTCAATAAGTTGAGCCAATAACTCAAGGACTAAGGGGTGCCTCTGTGTGAGGTGCCTCTTTTTATTGCATGATAATTCGCTATAATCGCCCCCCTGTTCCCTACATCACACTAAGTATTAATCGCCATGGAAAGAAAACACATCTATATCGCGTACACCGGCGGCACAATTGGCATGCAGAAGTCTATTGACCACGGCTATGTTCCAGTCGCAGGTTTCATGGATAAGCAGCTAGCTGGCATGCCTGAATTCCATCGCCCAGAGATGCCTGAGTACACCATTCACGAATACTCTCCATTAATGGACTCTTCAGATATGACGCCACTTGATTGGCAGACTATCGCTGATGACATTCGCGCGAATTACGATAAGTACGATGGTTTCGTTATCCTGCATGGTACAGACACTATGGCTTACACTGCCTCAGCACTGTCTTTCATGCTTGAAAACCTCGGCAAACCTGTGATTGTTACGGGCTCTCAGATCCCATTAGCAGAGCTTCGTTCAGACGGACAAGCAAACCTGCTGAATGCGCTACACATTGCAGCAAACTACCCAATCAACGAAGTGACACTGTTCTTCAACAACAAGTTGATGCGTGGTAACCGCAGCACAAAATCACACGCAGATGGCTTCAATGCGTTTACGTCTCCAAACCTGAATCCTTTGCTAGAAGCGGGTATCAATATCCAACTTAGCAATAACGTAAAGGTAAACGAACAACCTGAAGGTGCTTTCAAGGTTCATAACATTACTCCGCAACCTATCGGCGTAATCACAATGTACCCAGGCATCTCACACGAAGTTATCCGTAACACGCTATTACAACCTGTTAACGCGATGATTCTGCTTACTTTTGGTGTGGGTAACGCACCACAAAACCCAGAACTGCTTCAGCACCTGAAAGATGCCTCAGAGCGCGGTGTTATTGTGGTGAACCTAACTCAATGTTTGGCTGGTAAAGTCAACATGGGTGGTTACGCGACAGGTTGTGCACTAGCAGAAGCGGGCGTGGTGAGTGGTTACGATATGACACCAGAAGCGGCACTGGCGAAGTTGCATTATCTATTAAGCCAAAACCTAGGCTACGAAGAAGTGAAGGCTCAGATGCAACAAGTATTGCGCGGTGAGATGAGCTTATAACCTGTTCAAGGATTCACGTTAAAGCCAGTTATTCTATGAAAGTAACGGCGGCTTAACGTGAACTAAATCGTTTTATTGCTTATAAATAAACGAGTTAAACTAAAAGGGGTGGCACATTGCCACCCCTTTGTTGTAATTTAAGCTTAATGATTCGGGTTAACCCTAACAATGTCTTCTTGATCTGACTTAAACTGTTTCTTTAGTTCAGACTTAGATTTAAAGCTAATCTCACCACCAGCTGCAATTGTCATATGTTGAGCTTCAGAGTTATGTTTAGATTGGTATAACATAACCGCTTGCATACACGAGTCGCGCTGTTCTTTTGAGAGCGCCGTACCTTCTGGCCATTTACCCGTTTCAACTGCGTAGGTTAAACGTTCGTAGACCTCGGGTGTCATTGCGCTAAGAAGTTGTTCTGCATCCATGGTAAAGCCTTAGTTTTAACAATTTTCACCAGAAAATAACCCGTAACAGAATTGAGTCAAGAACCTGACCGATAATAAGTGCATCTGATCACAAGTGAAGGAATATGAAAATTATGAAATGGTTGGCGATTAGCCTATTGCCTTTCACTCTGGTTGGGTGTCTTGAAGGGAACAAAAATACCGATCAACTGTGCCAAAGCAATCCGGGTCTTCAGTGTGAACAATTGAACATGAACGATGGGCAATGTCGTGTCGCACGTACCGACCTCATCTGGCATCGATTTGAAGTTCAGAAGCAACCCACCGAAATCAACAAAATTAAAGAATTCGAATTAGTCACTGCCTACAAAAAGTGCCTAGAGCTCGCGGCACAGATCGAAACGATCGATCAATCTAAGCTGCAAGAGCGTCGCTTTACCTCTTTAATGCACAGTATCGAAGAGTCTGAGCGCATTGTTGATGAGCTATCGAAATCTGATACACCGGAAACGCTTTACTTCTTGTGGTCGCAAACTGGGGACACCAATGCCAGACGCAGTTTCCTACAACTAGAAGGCTCTGAAGCGTTAAACACAGCTGAGATGCAATATGCCTTGGCAACCTTCTATACCACCCGCAATCATATAAAGACACTTAAGCTACTCAATAATGCGCTAACGCTTTCTAATGGCTCGGTAGCCAACACTGAAATCTTCAAGTCGATGGCCAGTATCAACCACAGCCTGGGACATATGGAAAAAGCGTACGTTTGGGCAATGGTTGCCAAAGACTTTGACGTGCCGATTGCTTCTGAAGCCGAGCTCACGGTGTTGTACCATTTCGACAAGGCAACCTATAAGAAGCTAAATAAAGACGCAGATAACATCGTCGAAGCGATTGAGGATGGAATTTACAGCCCTTCAATCGTCCCGAGTTACTGATCGCTTCATTTATAGTGTTCTTACTTAAGCTTGTTATTCACCTGCTTTCAAATAAAAACAGCTACCTTTTTAGTAGCTGTTTTTATTTGTACTAGAGTTAAATCTGAAACCTTGGGCGTTTCAGCATTCCTAAATCGACAAATGCGACCTGTAAGGATTAGACAATAGTTACAAGTTATTTCGTACTTTCGTCATTTTTGTTGAAAATTAACGACACTGAATTAACACAGAACCGTTCACCTGTGGTCTTTGGGCCATCTGGAAAAACGTGACCTAAATGGCTATCACAGGCGGTACAACGGATCTCTACACGCTTCATTCCGTGACTTAGATCTTCTATATAGCGTACTGCTTCATCATTCACTGGGGCATCAAAGCTTGGCCAACCACACCCAGAGTCATATTTGTTATCCGACAGAAACAAAGGGCTTTCACAGCATGTGCAGCTATAGACGCCAGTCTTATGGTTGTGCAGTAACTTGCCGCTATATGGGGCTTCAGTACCACGCTCACGACACACTGAAAATTCGTCGTCCGTTAGGCGCTCACGCCAGTATTCATCAGGCTTTATCATATTTCCTCCCTTTTGAATCACGTTAATATCTCTCCACATTCTCAGTTATTATATTTACTTTTTTCTATAAAGGCTTGCATATGAGTCGTTTTGTAGCACATACTTTCTCACCAGGAAACATTGTACATATACACTCATAAGTGAATCATCATTTAGGGGTATTTTACCCAACTGGAAGGGTACAGAGCCACTTGCAATGGTCAATTTTCAATCACTTACACCCAATTGTTAAGAAAAGCGTCGCTTTTTTTTGACATTAAACAAGTTAAGTCGGATTATCTATTGCAGATGTATACTGGATTCTGTAATTTTACTACCAGTTATCTTTAATCAGAAATTAAGTTGTGGAGCAACTACAATGACTATCAAAGTAGGTATTAACGGTTTTGGCCGTATCGGCCGTTTCGTATTCCGCGCAGCTCAAGAGCGTGCAGACATCGAAGTAGTAGGTATTAACGATCTAATCGACGTAGAGTACATGGCATACATGCTTAAGTACGACTCAACTCACGGCCGTTTCAACGGTACTGTTGAAGTTGAAGGCGGTAACCTAATCGTTAACGGTAAAACTGTACGTGTTACAGCTGAGCGTAACCCAGAAGACCTTAAGTGGGATGCTATCGACGTAGACGTAGTTGCTGAAGCAACTGGTCTTTTCCTAACTGACGAGACTGCACGTAAGCACATCACTGCTGGCGCTAAGAAAGTAGTTCTTACTGGTCCTTCTAAAGATGCAACTCCAATGTTCGTAATGGGCGTTAACCAAGCATCTTACGCTGGTCAAGACATCGTTTCTAACGCTTCTTGTACTACTAACTGTCTTGCACCTATCGCTAAAGTACTTAACGATAAGTGGGGCATTGAGTCTGGTCTTATGACTACAGTTCACGCTACTACAGCAACTCAAAAAACTGTAGATGGCCCTTCTGCTAAAGACTGGCGCGGTGGCCGTGGTGCTTCTCAAAACATCATCCCATCTTCAACTGGTGCTGCTAAAGCTGTAGGCGTTGTTCTTCCAGAACTAAACGGCCTTCTAACTGGTATGGCTTTCCGTGTACCAACTGCTAACGTATCTGTAGTTGACCTAACAGTTAACCTAAAAGAAGCTGCATCTTACGAAGAAATTTGTGCTGCAATGAAAGAAGCTTCTGAAGGCGAAATGGCTGGCGTTCTTGGTTACACTGAAGACCAAGTAGTATCACAAGATTTCATCGGTGAAGTTCAAACTTCAGTATTCGATGCTAAAGCTGGTGTTGCTCTAACTGACAAATTCGTTAAAGTTGTATCTTGGTACGACAACGAAATCGGTTACTCAAACAAAGTTCTAGACCTAATCGCTCACATCTCTAAGTAATTTCTTTTTAGAAATCGCTTTAGATAAGCATTAGCGAAGGCTGTTTTGAGCAGACTTTGAAAAAGGCGACCTTAGTGTCGCCTTTTTAATGCCTGCTATCTTTTAAACCGCGTCTGTCTAAGCTCATCAAGATAGCCCAAACGCAAAATTCAATTCTAATACTGACTCTGCTTGTTACTCATGAAAACACAAGCATCACTCTAGTCAGCATTTGAATTCAATTTCCTTAGAAGGATCATGTAATGGATTTATCTACTCTACCTGCACTGGCGGTACTTTCTGACAACGTCACTATCGTTGAACACGAAGGTGTAAAACTGGTTCGCGTTATCCACGATAAAGCAAACGCAGCGATTTCACTGTTTGGTGGCCATGTGGTGTCATTCCAACCGCAAGGTCAAGAAGACCTAATTTGGATGAGCCAACAAGCTAAGTTCGATGGTAAAACGGCTCTGCGTGGTGGTATTCCAGTATGTTGGCCTTGGTTTGGTCGCATTGCAGCACCAGCACATGGTTTTGCCCGTTCAAGTGAATGGCAATTGGTTGAACACCGTGAAAGCGAAGCTGGCGTGATTGTTAGCTTAGGTCTGAAGCCAAGCGAAGAGACGCTAGCAGTATGGCCTCATCAGTTTGATGCTCGCTTGAATGTTGAGATCGGCGAACAACTAAAAGTAACGCTGGACGTGAAGAACACTGATTCTCAGCCATGGACTTTCTCTGGTGCACTACACACTTACCTAAACGTTGGCGATATCCACAACACAACCACCACTGGTATGGGTGCTGAGTACATTGATAGCCTGCAAGGTGGCAAGAACTGCCAAGGTGGATCTGAACTGGTACTGACCGACACGATTGACCGCGTTTACACGCAACCAGAAGCGCAAATCTTTGTTGCTGACAAGAAGCTGGATCGCACGCTAACAGTTGAAAACCACGGTCATAACTCTGCAGTACTGTGGAACCCGTGGGCAGAAGGCGCTGCAAGTATGGGCGACATGCAAGACGATGGTTACCTAACTATGATGTGCGTAGAATCAACACTGCACGCGCCAAGCCTAGAAGCCGGTAAAACACTCCGGCCGGGTGAAAACCACCAACTGATCACTGTGATTAGTGCCCAATAACCGTATAAATACAGTTATAAAAAACGATTTTTGAGCGGCTTTATGTCGCTCTTTTACTTTTTGGTTTTAGCTCGTTACACTTGCGCTGTCTATTCTCCTTTAGAGGTCTCCATGACTTACCAATGCCCTTTGTGTCACCAACCTTTATCTCAAAACGATCGTACGTTTAAGTGTGAAAAGAACCATCAGTTCGACCTAGCGAAAGAAGGCTACGTCAATTTGATGCCTGCGCACCACAAACGCTCAAAAGATCCAGGTGACAACAAAGAGATGATGCAGGCACGTCGTCGCTTCCTTGAAGGTAACCACTATGACCCAATGCGCCAAGCGGTGGTGACGTTGTGTTCTCGCTATCTACCAGAAGAGACGCCTAGCCTATTGGATATTGGTTGTGGCGAAGGTTATTACACCAACGAAATTGCTGTGAATCTTCAAGAAAAGAAAGGGGCTACTTTTGGCCTAGACATTTCTAAGATTGCTATCAAATACGCCGCTAAACGCTACCCTGCTGTCGACTTCTCAGTTGCATCAAGCCATCGCCTACCCTTTGCTGAAAACAGCTTAGACGGAATTCTACGCATTTACGCGCCTTGCAAGGCTGAAGAGTTACAACGCACCATCAAAGATAATGGTGTGGTGATCACCGTGACACCAGCTAGCCGACACCTGTATCAACTGCGTGATGCAATTTATGATGGCGTTCGCTTGCACGACGAAGATCCAGAAGTGATCGAAGGTTTTACGCTTGAGCATCAAGAGCAACTAAACTATATGATGGAACTATCGGGGTCAGATGCATTCGACCTGCTACAGATGACGCCGTTTGCTTGGAAGGCGAGTGAAGAGTTTAAACTACAACTCACCGAGGCAGAGCAATTCAACTGTGAAGCTGACTTTATGCTGCGAGTGTACCGCAAACAAATTTAATTGATATTGATTATCGTTTGCATTGAAATCTTATCTTGCCTCCTTTAGTATGCGTGTTCTTCAAGGAGGCATTTCATGCAACGTATTATTCTTATCGGATTAGCTACTCTTCTCACGGCTTGTGCTAGTCAACCTGCAAAAGACACTTCTCAAAAAGTGGCTCAAACGGAATCCGTTTCCACATTCTATGACTACCAGTTCGCTTCTCCACAAGGCGAAACACTTTCTCTCGATGCATTACCCGAGCAGCTGATTGACGCTGATGTGGTTCTAATTGGCGAATGGCACACGCATTCTGCCATTCACCGCTTCCAAACCGACTTCTTAAAAGCGCGCCGCAACTCAACATCAAACATTGCGCTTTCAATGGAACAGTTCACTCGAGAGCACCAAGCCACACTTGACCAATACTTAAACGGCGAAATTGGCGAACAAATTCTCATGTCTCAAGCGGCAGCTTGGCCAAATTACGAAAGTGATTACCGCGCGTTAGTTGAGTTCGCAAAAGCCAACGACGTCGATGTTATTGCGGCAAATGCACCAAAGCCATTCGTGCAGTGTATTGGCCGTAAAGGATTGCCTTACCTAGACCAATTATCGACCGAGCAACGCCAATGGATTGCTGCCGAAGTGGATACTGGCGATAGCCCTTACAAAGAAAAGTTCATGGCTTCTATGCATCACGGTACGCCAGAGCAAACAGAAAAGCAGTTTGCCGCTCAGGTTACCTGGGACGAAACCATGGCTGAGTCGATTGTGGATTACCTAGCATCAAACCCTGATAAACAAGTGATTCACGTGGCTGGAAAGTTCCACACCGAGGGTGGTTTAGGGACGGCGGCATCAATTCTACGTCGTAACCCTGATTTAAAAATCGCCATCATCAGCCCGGTTGAAGCGATCTCATCGGATAGCGGTGATTATCAGCTTGAAGTGCTTTCGCCGCCGGCTCGCTTTGTAAAGAAAGAGAACCGAATGAAGGCATACAAGCATCTGTCAAAACGTAGCGCTAGCCTAGAGTGTGAGTAGGATCTGTTGATCCACTCTTCTAAGCTAAAGAGTCGATGGGCTAATCCTAGATAATTAGCCCATCGTCACAACTTGATCACGTTCCCGTCATTCATCCTAACTCTATCTAAAATCAAACATTCTTATCGGCACAAGACTTGCTTAGTAAATAGACGATTTAACCAAGCAGACGAAAATGTAATGTGCGAATAAAAAAACATCACTATCGATGATTAATTGCACAAGTTTTTCACACCTCTGCCGATACTATATTTAAGGATAGGTAAGGAGAGCTATATGACGCCAGTAGGAACGAGTAATACTCAGCTGTATTCGCCTTCGCAGATGAACGCTAAGAGTTCAGCTAACGAAGCTGAAAAGCCGACACCGCTTAAGGTTGAGCAAAATACGGTTAGGCTTTCTGATGAAGGCAAAGCACTCTTATCTGCCCTAAAAGAAATTGATAAAGAAGCGAAGAAAGTCGAAGCAGAAAACGCGACAGTTACCGATAAAGTTGAGTCATTCGCTCATGGTGCCTTGGGTATGGATCACCCAGATAAGATTGAAGAAGAAGATGATGGTTCTTATTCAGCGGGGCAATACCTGTCCGCAGCGGCAACCGTAGGCGGTATTCTTCTCGCACTCATTTAGCCTTGCCAACCTATCGCATTCTCTAGAATAAAAGCGATTTATCGTTACGACAATAGACCCGATTAGGTCTAAAAAACGAGTTCATTCCATAATTCCGCTCTCATTTTAATGGAATAATACTCGTGAAAAACACTTTTGAGCTTATCGATAAGCCAACCTTTTTTGGTGCTATAGCACTCCTACTCACGATAGTTTTCCCGCTCATTTTGTTCCCTGCACAGGGCGCAGACTGGATTGCGGTTGCGAAAACATTCATGACTGATCAACTCGGATTCCTGTATCTTGCTCTAGGTCTCGCAGCCTGTGCATTTATGGTGTACGTAGTATTCAGTGATATGGGACAAATTAAACTGGGCGAAGCTGATGAAGAGCCTGAGTTTAAAACTGCATCATGGGCTGCCATGCTATTTTGTGGCGGTATCGGTGCAAGTATCTTGTATTGGGGCTGTATTGAGTGGGCTTACTACTACCAATCACCGCCTTTCCAACTAGAACCTGGCAGTGAAGAAGCAGTACGCTGGGCTGCGACCTACGGCCTATTCCACTGGGGACCAATCGCATGGTCTATCTACCTAATCCCGGCAATTCCTATCGCTTACTTCTTCTACGTACGTAAACAACCTGTTCTAAAGATTTCAAGCGCATTAATGCCTGTTCTTGGTGAACACCGTAGTAAAGGCGTACCAGGAAAGATCGTTGATATCCTATTCATTTTCGGTCTATTAGGCGGCGCTGCAACAACATTAGGTTTAGCCGCTCCTCTGATCACTGAAGGTCTAAATCACCTATTTGGTCTACCTAAAAATAACCTAACGCAAGTGATGGTGCTTTTAGTGTGTACTGCGATTTTTGCTTACTCATCTTATGCTGGATTGGAAAAAGGCATCAAGATCCTAAGTAACATCAACTTCTGGGGTGCGATGGGTCTACTGGCTTTCGTTCTGATCGCGGGTCCAACAATCTTCATGTTAGAAACAGGCTTAGACTCAATTGGTCGTCTACTGTCTAACTTCTTCGTGATGGCAACGTGGGCTGAACCATTTGGTGGTTACGGTACATTCGAAAACACTCACTTCCCACAAGACTGGACGATTTTCTACTGGGCATGGTGGCTAGTATTTGCACCGAGTATGGGTCTGTTTGTTGCGCGTATCTCTCGCGGCAGAACCATCAAACAAATGGTGTCAGGGTCGATCTTCTTTGGTTCTCTAGGTTGTTTCCTGTTCTTCATGATCTTAGGTAACTACGGCCTATCACTGCAGCTTTCTGGTGAGCTAGATGTCGTTGCCATTTTGAATGCGGAAGGCGCAACCAAAGCTATCTTCTCGATGCTTGCACAATTGCCAATGAGCACGCTGGTTATCGCTGTATTTACAATGCTGTGTATCATTTTCACGGCAACAACATTTGACTCTATCTCATACATCCTAGCGTCTGTTGTACAAAATAACGTGACCGAAGAGCCAATGCGCTGGAACCGTATGTTCTGGGCATTTACTCTGTCGTTCTTACCAACGATTCTAATGTTCTTAGGCGGTCTAAGTACGCTACAAACGGCGGCGATTGTTGGTGGCTTACCACTGCTTGCTATCTCTGTGATGCTGATGATTTCAGCGGTTCGTGCGACTAACCTCGACCTACGCCATCAAGATGCGTATATCGAGCCAACGATCAACATCGAAGAACTGCCAGACATGGACCCTTGGTCTGCTGAAGGTATGGCGTTGGCTCAGTTTGAGAAAGAAAGAGATGCAGCACAAGAAGCCGCAGAACTTGAGCGTGTTGCTTACACAGAACTTGCCGCAGTGAAGAAAGAAATTCGCGCTTATGTGCTAGAACAAGGTTCACAAATGGAAACTCACGAGTTACCAGAGAATCTACAACAAGCACTTGAGCAGGCCGAGAGTAATCTTAGTGCCGCACAAGCGAAAAAGATCGAGTTATCTGAGCAAGCTCAGAATGCTCGTATCACGTTCAATCAGGTGGTTGCAGACTTACCGCTTGCTTGACATTAGCCATGACACAGTCCATTGATTTGGACCCTCCTAAATAAGACAAAGGCTCACAGAAATGTGAGCCTTTTTTTATTCGGGTGATTGACTAGTCTTCGTTAACTAGCGGTTCGGGTGGTTCAAGATGTGTTCTTCCCAATCGACAACATCGATTTCGTATACCACTTTGTTACGAACGCTTTCACCTGCTGCATGCATCTCTGTTTTTGATCCGGTGATCAACGGGTGCCATTCAGGAATCGGCTTAGATTCTGATAAAAGGCGGTAAGCACAAGTGTCTGGTAGCCAGTGAAACTCATCGATCTTGTCACGAGTCAGCTTCAAACACTCTTCACCTGAAGTGAAGCGGTTCGGGTAATCTTTACACGAACATGTTTTGTCGTTTAACCAGCTACACGCCACATTGGTGTAGTAAACTTCATCGCTATCTTCATCCATTAGTTTATGTAGGCAGCACTTACCACAACCGTCGCAAAGTGATTCCCACTCATTCTCGGTCATCTGTTCTAGTGTCTTTTCTTGCCAAAATGGATTCGTCATAGGATTACTTCTTACTCTTTTACTGGGGTGCGTGTTATACCGCTAGCCCATAAAAAGTTCAAGGATAATAATTGTTCATTCTTTGATTCAATCAACAGCTGTCACTTTCATCATTTTTTGCTACTATCGCGCACCCTGTTATTTAGTGAGTTTAATTTGATGGAATGTCGCCTAGGTTGTGGAGCATGCTGTATCGCTCCAAGTATTACATCTGCTATTCCTGGAATGCCTAATGGTAAGCCTGCTGGGGTACGCTGCATCCAATTAAATGAGCAAGATCTCTGCAAATTATTTGGTCAACCTTCACGCCCGAAGGTATGTCACCAATTCAAAGCTTGCCCTGTCATTTGTGGTAAAACCGACCAAGAAGCCCTTGATAACCTGATCGAGTTAGAAGCCATTACCTAAGATTATCTGACCTTTTCTTCCTCTTATATATCTAAGATTTCACAATTCTTCGAAATCTAAACTATCTTGTTGATACTGGTACAGATTAATAAGGATCGTTATGAATAGGTATATCGCAGAAATGTTCGGTACATTTTGGTTGGTGTTAGGGGGTTGTGGTAGTGCCGTCTTGGCCGCTGCTTTTCCCGATGTAGGTATCGGCTTACTCGGGGTTTCCCTCGCGTTTGGTTTAACCGTACTCACCATGGCTTTTGCTATTGGCCATATATCCGGCTGTCATCTCAACCCTGCTGTGACAATAGGTCTTTGGAGCGGTGGTCGCTTTGATGCCAAAGACGTCGCACCTTACATTATTGCCCAGGTCATTGGCGGTATTATCGCGGGTGGTGTGTTATTCGTGATTGCTTCAGGCCAAGCAGGCTTTGACGCTGCGGCATCTGGTTTTGCTTCAAATGGTTACGGTGAACACTCACCGGGCGGCTATTCACTTACCGCTGCACTGGTCTGTGAAGTGGTCATGACCATGGTGTTCCTGTTCGTGATCATGGGCGCAACTGATTCAAAAGCGCCTGCTGGGTTTGCACCCATTGCGATTGGTCTCTGTTTGACCTTGATTCACCTTATCAGTATTCCTGTAACCAACACCTCTGTGAACCCTGCTCGAAGTACCGGCGTGGCTGTATTTGTCGGTGATTGGGCCGTTTCGCAATTGTGGCTATTCTGGGTTGCACCGATTATTGGTGCCGTGATTGGCGCGATGATATACAAAGCGGTAAGAGGTTCAGATTAGTGTACAACTAACTTATTGTAATCAGTTAAGTTTAATCTATTGAAGCAGCTTAACTGATTACATATTCCTAAAGAATCAACCACCTCTATCCGGCAACTCAATATTATCATCGCTACACAAGTGGATAGCAAAAGCCATTAGATACAAAGCTCTAACTTCACACTAATGAAATAGAATTATTATTCTAAATCACAAACTTTAAAACACACCTACAAACCATGCTCAATGTTGTATATATTTCTTTAGTATTCAAATACACATGAAATGACTCATTACAATAACAAAACCAAAAAAGCTAATAAAAACAAAATATTACCAGTATTATTCCGCTCAACCGCAGTGGTCGATATAACTAAAATTATCGGAATATACAGTGAAAAAAACAATTATAGCGCTAAGCACTTTGGCATTAGCTTCAACTTCAGTTTCTGCACTTGACCTTAACCCTGAGTTTTTTGTTGGTGGCGGTGTTGGTTATCACCATGCAAAGTTTGAAAGTAAATACTCTGAAGTTTACGAGGGTGATAGCTGGTCAGGTAAAGAGTCAAATACAGCAAAAGGTGCAGCTTTCAGTATTCGTACTGGTGCTTACTTAACACCAAACCATCGTGTAACGTTGACTGCAAATTTTACAGGTGACAATGAGCTTTACTCTGATAGTGATGAGTATGGTAAATATACTGAAAACCTAAAGCAGTCAGAGTACCTTGCGTCGTATGACTATTTACATTATCTGACTTCTGAATTTGCACTATTTGCAGGTGCTACAGCTGGCGTTGTACAAAATACTCTTACTTTTGAAGACAAATACAACGGAGAAACTTCTAAAGATAAATACAAAGAAACCGACTTCACATATGGTCTACAGGTAGGTGCTCAATATAAGATCAATTCAAATTGGTCTGCAGATCTTCAATACCGTCATATGTTTGAGTCAACTTCGGTTTCTCAATCAGAGTCTTGGGACAATGGTCACTACAAAGATACACACACTGTGAAAAACCACGGCGAGTTGACACTGAGCGTAGATTACCGTTTCTAATTTTCGCTAGCAATTCCCCCAAAAAAATAAAAAGCCGCTCAATGAGCGGCTTTTTTAGATCTTATGACGACCGAGTAAGGAGTGCGAAAGCGTGGTGCCATCCACCAGCTCTAGCTCACCACCAACGGGAACACCATGAGCGATACGGCTTGCGTTCACTTCATGGGCATTACATAGCTCAGCAATGTAGTGCGCTGTCGCTTCCCCTTCAACTGTCGGGTTGGTCGCTAGGATTACTTCAGAGATATCACCACGGCGTAAGCGGTAGTCCAGAACATCGAGACCGATATCACTTGGACCAATACCATCAAGTGGTGAAAGGTGACCCATAAGCACAAAGTAACGACCAGAATATTGGCCTGTTGCTTCGATAGCTGCAATGTCTGCTGGGCTCTCTACTACACAGATTTGACCATTTTCCTGACGTTTAGGATTGGTACAAATGTGGCAGGTATCTTCTTCAGTAAAAGTACGGCACTCATTACAGTGACCAATTTCGGTCATTGCTTGGCTAAGAGCTTCAGCCAACTGTAGGCCGCCTTTTCTATCGCGCTGTAACAAATGAAAGGCCATACGCTGCGCCGACTTGGGGCCAACCCCAGGTAGACAACGTAAGGCCTCCATCAAATGCTCCAGCATATGACTGGTACGCATATTTAACCGTTCTAATTTTCAAGTAACGATTTACTCAAGATAAACCGCAGCCTGAATAAACCTTTAGAAATAGTTTCTTAGAAAGGCATCTTCATACCTGGTGGAAGTTGCATTCCGCCAGTTACGCTAGCCATTTTCTCTTTTTGAGTTTCTTCAACGCGACGAGCCGCATCGTTGAAAGCAGCAGCGATAAGATCTTCAAGCATCTCTTTATCGTCTTCCATTAGGCTTTCATCGATATCAACACGGCGAACGCTGTGGCTACCAGTGATCGTTACTTTTACAAGGCCAGCACCTGACTCACCTGTAACTTCCATATTTGCGATTTCTTCTTGAAGCTTTTGCATGCGCTCTTGCATTTGCTGGGCTTGCTTCATCATGTTGCCCATACCGCCTTTACCAAACATGTTAATACTCTCTGGTCTAATTGGTTTATTAAAAATTAATTAAGCTATACGAGCTTAAATGGGGGTTAAAACAGTGTGATTCAACCCCTCGATGTTCAGTTCTCAGATTTGCTTATCTGGGATGATACGCCGGTCACTAAACAAGAAAACGTTCTAGATAGGACGAACGCTGTCTCTGTCGAGTTCAGCGGCAAAACGTCTTTCAATGAACTGTACGTTGGCATCGTTTTCTAAAGCGGTAAACGCGTCTTTCAACTTACCTTGATACAGTCGTTCTCGTAATTCTAGCGGCGTTTCTCCACCATCACCGATTTCAACACTCAAATGACACTCTTCTCCAAGCACAGTATTGAGAGACTGCAATAACTCACTCTGCGCGCGGTCGGTATTCAAGTGAGCTTGGCTCGCTCTTAACGTTAAAGTGATTGATGTGTCGTTTTTAGCAAACACTGAGTTCAATGCTAACTGTTCAACAAGCTTGGCTGTGTCTAGCTTTTGAATCGTGGCTGACCATTCATCTTGAGCAATCGACTCTTGAAGCAATTTATCGACCATTTCTGGTGTCTTAATATGCTCCAACGCACGTTTGATCTGAGTAGGTGTAAGCTCTTTGCTCACCTCTTTCACTACAGGTTTAGACGGTTTCCAGCGATAAGGTTCATTATCGTTGGTCACATTTTCTGTCGAAGAGGCTGATAAAGAAGCTGGCGACACCCGCTCAGAACCACCGTGTTGCTGAGCAACTCGATCAAGAACTGAAGTTTTAGCTGGTGTCGCTTTAGCCTTTTTTGGCGCCGAGCCTTTGTTTTCTGTTGCCGCGCTGCCTCTACGTTGAGAACGTAATTGGTGGCGTAAACCACTCACAGGCGAAGTTGCACGCGCCGGCTGCTCTTGCGGAGCAGAAGGTGCAACGCTTGGCTGTTGAACCGGGCTCTGGTTTTGATAATTCGTTTGTTGCTGCTGAGGTTGCTCTGCACCGTAGCTTGGACGCTCATCATAAGCAGGAGGCGCGTCATACTGGCTATGCGGGTAATCCTGCTCAGGATAACCTTGGTTGCCTGAATGTTCAGCGTAACCTTGCGAATCTGAATACTGTGCTGGATTCTGCTGCACGGGTGGCTGCTGCATAGCTTGCTGTTGAGGCGCCTGTTGTTGCATCTTAGGCTGTCTCGGAGCTGCCATTGGCGCAGGTTGACTCACTGACTGAGCAACGTTCTGAGCTTGAGCTGCTGGAACTGGCGCTGGGCTTGCCGACTGAGTCGAGATTGCCGTAGCAACCGCTTGTTCAGCTGGTCTAAATGCCAACATGCGTAAAACCACCATCTCAATACCAACGCGAGCGGTTGGCGACAATGGTAAGTCTTCACGACCTTTCAACACGATCTGGTAGTAGAGTTGAATGTCTTGTGGGCTAAGCGCTTTGCTCAGTAGTTCAAGCTTCTCAGCGTCAGGCTGTGCCTTATCTAGTGTAGATGGTAAAGCTTGGAACATCGCAAGACGATGCAGTTGAGTCGCAAGCTGATTCAGCAAACCATCCCACTCGACACCGTTCTCAGCAAGGCTTTGGATACACGCCATCGCTTGCTGTGGCTGCTTACTGCTAATCGCTTCAAGCAAGTGGATAGCTTGGTCGGTATCCAGTGTTCCTAGCATGTGAGCAACAGTATCTGTTACGACATTGCCGTTACCTAATGCGATAGCTTGGTCTGTAAGGCTTAGTGCATCACGCATACTGCCATCAGCAGCATGAGCAATCATTCCAAGCGCACGAGACTCAGACGTCACATCTTCTTGTTCAAGAATATGATCGAGCTGCTCGTGAATATTATCAACGCTGATCGGCTTAAGATGGAACTGCAAACAACGCGACAAGATCGTTACTGGAAGCTTCTGTGGATCCGTTGTTGCGAGCAAGAATTTCACATACTCAGGCGGCTCTTCTAAGGTCTTTAGAAGCGCATTAAAGCTGTGCCTAGAAAGCATGTGGACTTCATCGATTAGGTAAACCTTGAAGCGACCACGTGCAGGCTTGTACTGAACATTGTCCAGAAGCTCGCGGGTATCTTCTACCTTAGTTCGTGATGCCGCATCGATCTCGAGCAGGTCAACAAAGCGACCTTCATCGATTTCTTTACAGGTTGCACATTCACCACAAGGTGTTGAGGTAATGCCTGTTTCACAGTTGAGTCCCTTAGCAAACAAACGACCGATGGTTGTTTTACCAACACCTCGTGTACCGCTGAACAGGTATGCGTGGTGCAACCTATTCTGGCTAAGGGCATTCTCTAATGCTGTTAAAACATGGGCTTGACCAACCACTTCTTTGAATTTGGTTGGTCGCCATTTTCGCGCTAACGCAAGATAGCTCATGAATAATTCCGAAAAGGATTAATGACCGTCGAATTCGCAGATGCTAAACACTTCTAGACCTAAGCCTTGTAAGCGCTTGTCACCACCGATTTCTGGAAGGTTAATAACAAATGCAGCGTGTTCTACCACACCACCAAGCTGACGAATCAACTTTGTTGTTGCTTCAATCGTACCGCCCGTTGCTAGCAAGTCATCAACCATAAGCACTTTATCGCCTTCAACGATAGCATCAGTATGGATTTCTAGAGTGTCGGTGCCGTACTCAAGCTCATAAGATTGTGCCACAGTTTGACGAGGCAGCTTGCCCGGCTTACGAACAGGAATGAAGCCAACACCTAGCTCAAGTGCCAAAGGCGCACCAAATAGGAAACCACGAGCTTCAGTACCAACGATCTTAGTAAAGCCCATGTCCTTGTATGTTTCCGCTAGCAGGTCGATAGTCGCTTTGTAAGCTACTGGATCTTCCATCAAGCTTGTTACGTCACGGAACAAAATACCCGCTTTAGGGTAATCAGGAATGCTTTTGATGCTTGCTTTGATCAGAGAGATTTTTTCTGTGTTCATAATCTTATGCACTTCATTAGGCCGCTTTCCAAACTCTCGTTAACGAATCAAACATCAACGCTCGGAATTAAGGAAAGGTACGATTGGTATTCATTGCAACGAGAGTCATAACTCTGATTGCTGAAATAATAAACGCCCGCTATACAAGCAGGCACACTGGCTTAATGGTAGTGATTTTCTTTGCTGTCAGCAACCAACTCATGGGTTGGAAGTCGCATAAACCATGTGAGAAGAATAACAAGTACACAAATTAGGAAAGCCTTGACCCAAATGATAGGGGCAAAGTAGATGGATAACGCAAAACTCAACAAGATAAAGAATACGCCACGCGTTTTAACTTGTTTGGTGACGGCACCGTGTTGATACCAATTGTTCAGCAAAGGACCCAGCGTTTTGTGCTCATGCATCCATTTATGAACTTTCGGATTGCTTCGCATGAAGCATGCGCTGGCAAGAAGGAGAAAAGGAGTGGTTGGCAGAACGGGCAAAACTATCCCTAGAACTGCGAGAAATATACAAAGGCCACCAGCAATATTGAGGCTTAAAACTCGAACGCTAATTGTGGCCTCCTTGAGTTAGCTATCACCAATCGGCGACGACAGCTTAACTAGAATGTTGCGTAACCATTGAATACGCGGATCAACGTAAGTGTTGCTGGTAGCAATGGAATCATTAAAAATGCGGCTAAAAATCCTAAAAAGTAGAATACATTAAACGGGTCTTGAAAGTCTTTGTTATCTGCCATGATTGCTTCTTGTTTTTGTTAGTGAAGGTAAGTATCCGGCGAACCAAACCCGCTTTGCTAAATCGACATTTAACAAAAAAGGCATAGCCACACCATTTGCGCAACTATACCTTAATCAATTATTCACAAAAACCGAGGAAATATAGGGTTAATCAGTAGACCCTTGGTGTATGTCTAAACTAAAACTTGCCGCTCCAAGTAGGCTCAACGACAGTTGGCAGCCCTGTTCGATCGGAAGGTCCCGCGTAATAAAGTTCTTCTTGCAGTTCTCACCCAAGCGCTCACCTGCTGCAATATATTGATTCAATTCACCATTCGACCATTGCCCGTCTAGACCCGCAGGCAAAATGGAGATGGTTCCCTCGGCAAGGTCAGCAACACCAAACAAGGCATTCACTGGGGTGGAGCATTTAGAGCAACGAATCCCCTTCTCTAAGATTTCAGCAATATCTTTGAGATCAACATTAAAATCTTTTCTGTTTCTTATGTAATCGTGGAACAGCGCTCTCACTAACAATGTTGTCGCGGAGCCGCCATTATCAGACGACGATGAATCGACGAGGTAAAAAGCAAACTGCCCGTTCATCATCCACGCATAGTCAAACACAAGTGGCATCATCTCTGTTGATTGCAGTAACCGGTAACTGCAACGCCATGAGCCTTGTCGCGTATCTTTCTCTGGAAGCAGCGCATGCAGTAAGTCTTTTGCTGCGCTTGGGTTATCTTGAAGGTAATTCAGGTGCCAATGCAGTTCTTGGTCTTCAGGGATCTCTCCCCCATCATCCACACAGAACCATTGGCTCGAAAAATCTCGTTGGTCTGAAATGTTATCGAACGAATCTGTCAATGTATTCGCAATCGCACTTCCTAGGTGACGGTGATCCTCTAACGGCTTCGCCAAGAAGTCTTTAATACCAAATCGCAAGGCTTTCGCCACGTCAGACATATCATCAGTGCCAGACACAACGATCATAGGCAGTGACGGGTACTCTAAACTGAGCTCTTCCACAAGCTCTATGCCATCAAGTATTGGCATTGATAAGTCACACACAATTAAATCTGGCGCTGAGTCTCTAAGTTTCTGCAAAGCGTCCAGTCCATTTTCAGCCTCAACCACTTTATAACCGACCTTGTCTAGGTACGCGCTGGTTATACGGCGAAAAATAGGATCATCATCAACCAACATCACGCATTTCTGGTTAATTACTTCCTGAGCCGAGGTCATTACTGGCTGACTGTGAGTTTTGTACATAATCTATAACCTCACAAAACTAAGTCGAATTATTATTGTTATCTGTTCTAAGAACTAATATAAAACTTAGTAATAAAATGCTAAATACACAAATTTGCACTCTTTACTGGTAATTCGTGACGAGGGTTGGAATACTTGTAAATAGTGTAACGAGTTGACGTAACGCAAACATTGATCTCACTGTTACGTATAAATTAGATGAGATTGTAAACAAATGTGTCTGGATTTATGAAATTAGATGATTTAAACCTCTTTCGACTCGTCGTTGAAAATGGGAGCTACACCGCAACATCGCGCAAGACTATGATTCCGGTTGCGACCATCACACGACGCATCCAAGCCTTAGAAGATTCTTTGAACCTTAGGCTTCTCAATAGACACGCGCGTAAACTTTCTTTAACAGAGGCAGGCGAACGTTTCTTCAATGAATGCTCTCCGCTGTTGCAACGTCTCTCTTCTACTGCAGAAGAGTTAACTGACGTGTGCAAAGGCGCTTCCGGTAAGATTCGTATTACGGCACCCTCAAACCTGACCAAGCGCATGATGATGCCAATGTTCAGTGAATTCATGATTCAATACCCTGATATCAATATTGAGCTGATGATGAACAACCAAGCGGATCAGCTGGATCCAACGGAGTGGGACGTAATTTTCCGAGTCGGCCCTCAGCGTGATTCAAGCCTAATCGCTCGAAAAATCAGTGAAGTCAAAGATATTCTTATCGCGAGCCCTGAGTACTTAGCGAAGAACCCAGCTCCAAGCCATGCTGAAGAGCTAGCGAACCATTCGCTACTCAAAGGCTACCCGCTGATTAAGTGGCAGCTGAGTAATTCGAATGAAGAGACGGTGGTGAATAGCGAGAAAGGCCGTTTCAACGCCAATGCGCTTAATGTCGTAAGACAAGCGTGCTCAGAAGGCCTAGGTATCACCCTGATGCCTGACGTGATGATTCGTGAATACATTGAAGATGGCAGCTTAGTGCAAGTCTTAGAAGACTGGAGCGCTAACCCTCGTGATATTTACATGCTTTATAACCACAAAGACCATCTACCAGAGAAAGTGAGATTGTTTATTGATTTTGTGATCGCATACCACATTCATTAAGGTCAATCCCCTTCTCTATAAACAAAAAACCAGAGCCGATGCTCTGGTTTTTTATTTTCTGTATCGCTAGCGAAACTCTGTACGACTAACGAAACGCTAGTTAAGCGCCTTCGTTGTGTAACTCTAAGTTAGCAAGATCTTGTTGAATCTCACGCTGAACCTTTGAGTCGTCATTACGCAAAGAGTCTAGGAAATCTAGGTACACTTGGTCGATATCGCCCGTTACATACTCGCCGTTAAATACAGAAGTATCAAAACGAGAGATGTCTTGATTGCCCATGCCCACTGCAGAAATCAGATCTGGTAGCGTTTGGAAAATCAAGGCGTCTGCGCCAATCTGCTTACAAATCGTTTCGTTATCACGACCATGAGCAATCAACTCTGTCGCGCTCGGCATATCAATGCCGTAAACGTTAGGGAAGCGAACCTCTGGAGCAGCTGAAACCATGAAGACCTTATTTGCGCCAGAATCACGAGCCATCTCAATGATCTGCTCTGATGTTGTGCCGCGAACGATAGAATCGTCAACCAGAAGAACGTTCTTACCTTTAAACTCAGAGCGAATTGCGTTGAGCTTACGGCGAACCGACTTCTTACGTTGTTGCTGACCTGGCATGATGAATGTGCGGCCAACATAGCGGTTTTTCACGAAACCTTGACGGTATGGCTTATTGATCGCTTGAGCGATTCGTAGCGCAATATCGTTTGATGTTTCAGGGATTGGAATAACTACATCAATGTCTAAGTCTGCGTACTCTTCTTTAATACGCATACCAAGCATCTCACCCATCTCAACGCGTGCGCTGTAAACCGAGATTTTGTCGATGAATGAATCTGGGCGTGCAAAGTATACAAACTCAAAGATACATGGGTTTAGTTGTGGGTTGTCTGCACATTGCTTAGTGAAAAGCTCACCGTCAAACGTTGCGTAGATAGCTTCACCTGGTGCTACGTCGCGCATGAAGTCGAAACCAACAGCATCGAGTGCTACCGATTCAGACGCAACCATGTACTCTGTTTTACCTTGAACTTCACGCTTACCAAGACACAATGGACGAATACCATGTGGGTCACGGAATGCGATCATACCGTGGCCGATGATCATCGCCGTTACGGCGTAAGCACCACGAATTGTACGATGCACATTTGCCACAGCGCGGAAAACGTCATCTGAAGTTACGTTACCTTTAACAGTATCGATCTCATGAGCTAATACGTTCAGTAGAACTTCAGAGTCAGAGGTTGTGTTTACATGACGACGGTCTTTTTCGAACAACTTCTCACGAACTTCGTTTGCGTTCGTCAGGTTACCGTTGTGCGCCAACGTAATGCCAAAAGGAGAGTTTACGTAGAAAGGCTGAGCTTCAGACGCACTTGAACTACCCGCAGTAGGATAACGAACATGGCCAATACCAACTTCACCTTGTAGGCGCTGCATGTGTTTTGCTTCAAAAACATCTTTTACTAAACCGTTCGCCTTACGCAGACGGAAACGATTGCTTTCTATGGTACAAATACCAGCGGCATCTTGGCCACGATGCTGCAATACCGTTAAAGCGTCATAAATAGACTGGTTTACAGGTGTTGAACCCACGATTCCAACAATACCACACATGTCCTAATCCTCGATTTTTCGACATTAACTGGCGCTAGAGCGCGCCAGATAAGAAACTAGATGTTGCTTGTAAATGCTCGAAGAACGGCGCAATGATTCGACTAAATTCTGGAACCAATTGCGAATTCTTCCACCACTCAGAACTTGGGAATGCAGTAAACGCATCCATGAAAAACAACACTGCAGAAACAATCAAAACACCACGTAAGCCACCAAAGACGACACCGAGGATTCTGTCTGTACCTGACAGGCCTGTTTTCTGAACTAGTTGACCGATGACATAGTTAACTAAGGCACCCACAACTAACGTTGCAACAAACAATGCTGCTATCGCAGTTCCGTTTCGAAACATCTCATCTTCGATATTGGTGAAGTACATCGCTAATTTAGCGTAGTACTGGCTAGCAATAAAAAATGCTCCAAACCAAATAACGAGTGACAAGGCTTCTTTAGCGAAACCACGAACTAAACTGATCACGGCAGAGAAGCCGATCACGCCTAAAATGACAAAATCTAACCAATTCATGAATTCTTCATCTTAAGTTGGCGCGCATTTTAACAGAAAAAATGCTGACGCAAACGTTTTCTTATGGATTTAACGGTTTAAATTTGAGCAACTGGCCTTTTGAACCCGTAATTTTTTCTAATTCCTTAATTTGTCGCTCAAGTTTGGATTTAGAGACATCCGGGCCAATAATTACTCGCGTAAAAGTTTTTTCTTGCTTGGTGTGAGCCTGATAACCGCGCTTTTGCAGATCCTTAACAACGTTTTTTGCGTTGTCAGCATTCTTCAAAGCCATCAATTGAATAATCCAAGCACTGTCTTGGTATTCATTTTTTTCAGGTACCGGCTTAACCACAACTGCCACTTTGTCTGCTTCTTTATCATTAGAAGAAGACGCGGTTTGCGTGTTTGAATTATCAGTACGACCACTTTCAACCACTTGCTCAACCGGAGAATCCGGTAGCGCTATCTGATCTTCAACGGGATCGAGTACTTCAAACACTTCAACATTACTATCAAGCTCAGGCTTAATTGGAATGCTTGCAAACTCTTCTTTGTAGTGGAGCTTCTTACCATCTAGTACATCGGGCAATACAATCACACCAATGGCCACTAAAATGATGGTGCCGACTAACCGGCTTTGGAATTTACTTGCCATTTAGTTTCCTTTTTTCTGCCAATGCTCCAACACTTCACCCACTGTATGGAAAGAACCGACAACCAACACAACATCGTCACCTTTAACAGAAGCTAAAGCCGCTTCAAACGCTACAACAGGGTTTGAATACCGCTCTACACCTTCAGGTAAGCTTTGACACAATTCAGCGGCTGTTGCGGCTCGTGGGCCGTTCAGCGAAGCTGGGTACCAATGTGTTGTTATTGGAGCTAATACTTCCAATGTCGCGGGGATATCTTTGTCATGAAGCATGGCGACTACAACGTGTAAATTTTTGCCTGCATACTTCTTCGCGACTTGCTGCGCAAAGTACTCAGCAGAATGCGGGTTGTGTGCTACATCAAGCACAATCACCGGTTGTTCGCTAATTTGCTGCATACGCCCAGGAAGCTGCGCATTCTTCATGCCGTTAACCACGTTCACGTCGCTAATACTAAGCTCTGATGTGCCCAATGCCATCAACGCTGTTGCAGCGTTAGGTAACGGCAGGCTTGGAATAGGTAGCGATTCTAGTTGGAATGCACCACTGCGCCAGTTCCACGTATCACCGTCAACATCATAAGTGTATTGAATACCGACTTGGTAGAACTCAGCCTTAATGTCATCAGCGTGCGCTGCAACCGTAGCCGGTGGCTTGGGTTGACCACAGATAGCGGGTTTACCGCTACGATAAATGCCCGCTTTCTCAAAACCAATCACATTGATGTCATCACCTAGCCAGTCAACATGGTCGACAGCCAAACTAGTAATCACAGAAACATCATGCTCAACGATATTGGTCGCGTCTAAACGCCCGCCTAAACCCACTTCTAAAAGCACAACATCAACCGCTTCAGTTTGAAATGCACGTAACGCGGCTAAAGTGCCATATTCGAAAAAACTCAGGCTGATTTCGCCACGCTCTTTCTCAATGAAATCGAAAGACTGAACCATCTTTTCATCAGATAGATCTTGGCCGTTGATACGAACACGTTCGTTATAGCGAATTAAGTGAGGAGAGCTGTAGACACCAACTGAGTAACCAGCGTCCAATAGAATCGCTTCCATCAGTGCACATGTTGAGCCTTTGCCATTGGTTCCGGCAACAGTAATAACATGTTGAGCAGGTTTGGTGAGGTTTGCCTTAGAGGCGACGGCCTGAACTCGGTCTAATCCAAGATCAATAGCGCTTGTGTGGATGTTTGATAAATAATCAAGCCACATCTCCAAAGAGGATGTGGCTTGAGGAATAGGTTGTTGACTCATCTAACTCATAACCATAATTAAGTTGGTTTGTTAGAAGGTACTTTACCCTTTTTCTGGCGCTTCTGGTACTTCATAAGTAGCTTCATTCGGTGAATCGTTCACAGAAACTACTAATGGTGAAGGCTGGTTGGTCATTTTAGCAACAAGGCTTGCAACGCGCTGACGCATCTCACGACGGTCAACAATCATGTCGATAGCACCGTGGTCTAGTAGGAACTCACTGCGTTGGAAACCTTCAGGAAGGTCTTCACGTACCGTTTGTTCGATTACACGACGTCCAGCAAAACCGATCAGTGCTTTTGGTTCACCAATATTGATATCGCCAAGCATTGCCAAACTTGCAGAAACACCACCCATTGTTGGATCAGTCATAACTGAAACAAACGGTAGGCCTTTCGCAGATAAACGCTCAAGCGCAGCACTGGTTTTCGCCATTTGCATTAGAGACATCAATGCCTCTTGCATACGAGCACCACCACTTGCAGAGAAACACACTAAACCACAGTTGTTCTCGATAGCAGCATCTACCGCTTTCACGAAACGAGCACCAACAACAGAACCCATTGAGCCGCCCATGAATGAGAATTCAAAAGCACACGCTACGATAGGTAAACCCAATAGTTCGCCTTTCATTGCAACTAATGCGTCTGTTTCACCACTGTTCTTTTGAGCAGCAGAGATACGTTCTTTGTAACGCTTAGAGTCTTTAAACTTCAGCTTGTCTTGTGGCTCAAGATCAGCACCTAGTTCAACACGCTCACCTTTGTCTAGGAATGTATCCAGACGACGACGTGCTTTCATGCGCATGTGATGGTCACATTTTGGACATACTTCTAGGTTACGCTCTAGTTCAGCATGGTACAGAACCTGCTCACAAGAAGTACATTTCGTCCAAACACCCTCAGGGATAGACGCTTTACGAGATGTTACGATGTTGCTTTTTTCTAAAATCTTTTCAAGCCAACTCATGGAAGACCTTTTTGTTTCGATTCTTCCGCTTGATTGCGAAAGAAATAAATTTGGGAATTATGCGTGGGAATTAAAGCACATAAAACAGCGACTGTAGATAAAAAACTGGTTGTACCTATTTTCTGGGACTATCTTACGCACTAAACCGTAATAATTTTTGAACCTAAGTCTCACATTTAGTTCAAATTATCCGGTAAAAATAGAGGACCAATTGGCTCTCGTGGTAGCTCAAAATGTTCAGGATAATCAACCTCCACCAGATACAAACCTTCCGCTTTTGCAGTTGCGCCGGCTACTTTTCGATCTTTAGCTTCTAAAAGCCACTGGATCCACTCTGGTTTCTGCTCACCTTTACCTACGGCAATAAGGCTACCCGTAATATTCCTCACCATGTGGTGAACAAACGCATTCGCTTTAATATCGATCACAATGTAGTGTCCATGACGAGTCACGTTCAAGTGAATCATGTTTCTCCATGGGCTACGAGATTGACAGTGTGTTGCCCTGAACGAAGTGAAGTCATTCTCACCAAGTAAGTACTGACCCGCTTCATGCATTTTTTTCTCATCAAGATGACCATGATAATGGCTCACACCTGAATTCAAAATGCCTGGGCGTAGTGCATGGTTAAAGATAATGTAGCGATAACGGCGGGCAGTAGCCGAGAAACGAGCATGGAAATCCTCATTCACTTCTGTCGCCCAACGAACCGCAATATCTTTTGGCATGTTGGCATTCGCGCCCATTGTCCATGCCACCATTTTACGATCGACATTAGTTTCAAAGTGAACGACTTGTCCCGTACCGTGAACACCGGCATCTGTACGACCTGCGCACATAACTTCTACAGGGTGATTCGCGACAACTGAAAGAGCCTTTTCCAATTCTTCTTGGACACTTTTCACGTCTCGTTGGCGCTGCCAACCAAAGTAGTGGGTACCGTTATATTCAATACCTAAAGCAATTTTCATGTTCTTGTTCTCTTTGAAAATGGGCGAGAAGTATATACGGAAATCAGTGCTAGCCCAAATAGGATGGGGCTAAAACTTCAATAAACAATCAGCATCGACCGAGACGATGCTGTTGAAAAACCAAATGAAACGATAGCGCTCTGTATCGCCTTAAAATAAAGGGTAGCCAACGCTACCCTTTCTGATTTGTAAATTTATCGACCGTTTAACGTATCGATAAGATTTTTTGCCTCTCGACGAATATCATCGCTGCCGTCAACGATTGCCTCTTCTAGAAGCTTAATTGCCCCTTGCGAGTCACTCATCTCGATGTAGATTTTGGCCAAATCAAGCTTACCCGCAGCTTCTGCATTGCTGTCGACATCATAATTGCCAATATCACCGATAACATCAGGGAATTCGTTAAGACCCACATCCAGTTTAAGCTCTTCATCGTCTGGATTAATGACTTCTTCACCTTCTTGCTCGACTTGAGCCATTAGCTCATCAATCGTCATGTACTGCTTATCACGACTGTTGCCTGATTCGGTTAGATTGTCTTGTTCAGCCCAATTCTCTTCTTTGATTTTCGGTTCAGCTTGCTGTTCAGCCGATGCCCAAATCTCTTGTTGGTCATCAGGCACATCATTATGCATGCTCGATTGTTGTTCTGGCGCTAGGTTAAAGCCTTTCCAGTCTTCGCCGCCGACTTCAAGCATGGCGTCAATATCTAACCCTGCGCTATCAATCGAAGTTGCGTCCAATGGCTTATCGAACATGTTGTCGACAGAGTCTTGAACATCTTCAGAAAGCAACTCAGCTAATGCTGTCTCATCAAAGTCATCAAAGCCTTCTAGTGGCTCGTCTTGAACCGCTGCAGGCGTTGAGTTTGGCTCTGAAGCCGCGCTCAGTGATTGTTCTGGCTGTGCAAAACCAGCCGGTTCAGAGTCTTCAGCATTCGAGAAATCATCAGCCTGACTATAGCTCTGCGGATTTGAGAACAGATCATGCAACGCATCTTGCTCTTCGCCTTGTGGGCTGAAAGAAGTCAGTGGTGTTGGCTTCTCAGCAAACGCATCAGAGATGGCTTCATCTTCACCATATTCCGGTAAATCAAACTCATCGAACTCTACGCCTTGGGCTTCCGCCACCGGCTCGGCATTGCTTTGCTCAATATCATCTAAAACAGAGTCTGCTTTTGCGCTTTCTTCATCGTACTCCGGAAGATCAAGGTCATCGAACTCGAACTTCTCTGTGTCAGGCGCTAAGTCTTGCTCTAACTGTGCTTCATCTGGTTCACTCACCACTTCCGCTAACGCATCGTCTTCACCAAACTCTGGTAGTTCGAAGTCATCAAGCGAGAATTCTTCTTCGCTTTCTGGTTTCGCAGTTTCAACTTGTGGTGCAGCATCTAACTGAGGCTCAGCGGTAGGTTGCGATTCAACACTTGATTGAGAGTCTATAGCAGGCGTTGCTGGCTCTGTTGTTGATTCAGCATCAGCTTCCGCTAGTGCGTCTTCTTCACTAAACTCTGGTAAGTCGAAATCATCAAACGAAAACTCTTCGTCGTCTTGCGCCTGAGCTATAACTTGGGCTTCAGTTTGAGGCTCAACACTTGGTTGAGCATCAATAGCTGGCGTTACTGGTTCTGGTGTTGATTCAGCATCAGCTTCCGCTAGTGCATCTTCTTCATTAAACTCTGGCAATTCGAAGTCATCAAACGAGAATTCTTCTTCGCCTTCTTGTCCTAGAACTTCAGCTTGTTCTGCTACTTCCGCTTGTGGTGTAGCTTCAACTTTCGGTTCAGCGACAGGTGTCACTAGCTCTGGTGTTACGTCAGTTTCCGCTAATGCTTCTGGTTCAGACGCCTCATCTTCAATCAGCCAATCATCGTCTTCTGGCACACCAAATTCATTTGGAATGATCTCTGGCATGTTTGCAGCACGAACTGGCTCTGGCTCTGGCTCTGGCTCTGGCTCTGGCTCTGGCTCTGGCAAGGATTCAACGACATCTTCAAGCTGATCGCTACCTTGGATTTTCGGTTCAAAGTCAAAATCAGAGTCAATGTTCGCTGGCGACTCTACATCGTCGATGGCTTCAGCTAACCAGTCTTCAACCGTTCCTTCTTCATCTTCAGAGATATCGTTCAAAGACGATGGCGAAGCTTGCTCTTGTACGTCGGCTTCTTTCGGCTCTGGTTCTTGTTGTGCGGTTTCTTCTTTAACTCGCTCTTCAAAATCTGGTTTGTCAAAATCAGAATTCTCAGATAACAGCGAGTCGATATCCAGTTCATCATCTTCAACCGATGATGCGGTTTCTTGCGCTGATACTTCGTCGCTGTCTAAAAGAGACGCTTGCTCTGGTTCAACCGTATTGTCAATTGATGGTTCAACAGGCTCTTCTATTGCTGGCAACAAATCATTGTCATCAGAAGTCATTAACTCATCAATCAACGCTTCGTCTGTTGTTTCTAGCGAGTCATCAAGCAAAGCATCCGTTGCCGGTGCGACACCGAACAAATCATCGATAAAACCATCACGATTAAAGGCTTCATCATTTTCTGGCTTAATGTCAGAACTTTCTTGAGTCATTTCAGAATCTAACGATTCATCAGTAACGACTTCAGGTTGTGGTGTTTCACTAATGTCCGGATCTTGCTCAGGCTCACCTTCAGAGGTTAACGGAGTAAGCTCAACGTCTGAGTCCTTTTCAGGCTCCTCATTGGCGTTGTCCAAACCAAAGGCTGCGTCTAACTCTTTATCAAACGTCTTATCTTCAGATTCAAGCTCGTCTTCAATGCCACTTGTCAGTAAGTCATCAAATGGGTCTAGAGATTCTGATTTTGATGCATCCGCTAAAAGCTCATCATCTGACAATTCACTATCAAGGAAATCATCCAATAAGTCGGTACTTTCGGCGTCGAGTTCGAAATCATCCTCGTCAGAGTCACCTATTAATTCATCCAAGGTTTCCGTGCTGTCTTCTGCGATGTTGAGGTCATCATCGGTCGATAAACCAGAAAGCTCTTCAAGCTCAGACAGAGAATCAAAGCCAAGAGGTTCGCTTTCAGACTCATCATCCGAATCGTCCCCTAGCATCTCATCAAGAAGGTCTGTCGAGTTACTTAGGTCTACGTCATCGCCTGCCAGTTGCTCATCAAGCAGATCAACGCTGTCTTGAGGTTCTTCATTTACGATGGGCTTATCGAACTGAGACAGAATGTTTTCGATATCATCATCAGACGCCAAACCACTGTTTAGGTTAGTGGCAATCTCATCGTCGCTATCGAGGTTGAAAGGGTCATTCGCTTGATCGTTCTGAGCAGCAACTTGGGCAAAGATGTCATCAATATCATCATTCGCTGTCGGTGAAGCTGGCTCAGGGGACTGTTGTTCAGAGATTAGAGCATCAATATCAAAATCGTCATTGCTCAAATCAACAGGCTTAGTCTCACTTTGTTGCTCAGAGATAAGCGCATCGATGTCAAAATCATCGCTTGCTGGTGTTTCAGTGCTAGAAGGCGAATCACTTTGCTCTTCCGAAATCAGAGCATCAATATCGAAGCTGTCGTCATCTTCGTCATCAAGA
This sequence comes from Vibrio sp. 10N.222.52.C12, assembly GCF_041474215.1. Classification (NCBI taxonomy): domain Bacteria; kingdom Pseudomonadati; phylum Pseudomonadota; class Gammaproteobacteria; order Vibrionales; family Vibrionaceae; genus Vibrio; species Vibrio sp. 10N.222.52.C12. The sequence goes on along the minus strand of NZ_JBFRTR010000055.1, from coordinate 76,382 downwards.
GCAAACAGATCATCTAATAAAGATTGGTCTAGCTCGTTGGAACCGAGATCTTCAGTTTCAGACTCTTGAGATAGTAAAGCTTCAATGTCATCAGCAGACATTGCGTTATCATCAGAAAGATCAAAGTCGACATCATCAGTATCGACGGCGCTTTCCGCTGTTTTGTCTAGCGCACGTTCCATCTCTTCAAGGCCAAGCGCTTTCTCTTCACCATTAACACTAATGCCGTTGCTGCTGTCTAAATCTAGATCGTCGAAGTTGGTGTCTAAATCACCGTTTTCGCCAATGCTAGCAAATGGGTCATCGTCTTCACCATCTAGATTGAAATCGAGATCAGATTCATCTAAACCAGCAAAGACATCATCCTCTTCGGCTAGCGCTTGATCGTCAAACAGCTTGTTGGCGTCATCTTCCGTACCAAACAAGTCATCATCTAAAGACAGCTCGTTAAGGTCGTCCATCTCGTCGCCCAATGTAATAGGTGCAACGGTACTTGGTTCTGGCTGGAGCGGTTGTTCTTGAGTCGTCTGCTGTTGCTCATCATTTTTAGAACGACGGCCTAACAGCATCACAACGATCAAACCAATGAGCAGACCTGGAATAATCGCAAGAGCCGCCACTAACCAACCATTCGATAACAGTTCGTCCATGACACTTGGTGCCATCTTTTCAATTTCGGCGTTCTTTCTGCGCTCTTCATCAAGCAGCTTTTCCACTTCGCTACGAATGCGGTCTTCATCACTGAGCTCTGTTTTTAGCTCATCCACTTCCGATTGAACATTCGATAACATCAAACGAAGTTGGTGATTTTTCTCTTCAAGTGACAGCAGTTCAGTTTCTGAAAGCTCTAGCTGCTTCTCTAACTTGTTCATCTCTTGGGTTGGTGCAGATTGAGCTAGAGATGATTGAGTTGGAGACAATGGCTTTTTAGCAGTTTCAGTAGTGCTTACTTGCTTAGCAGGAGTAACATTTTTTGCATCAGAACTCGGCGCTTTGGGTTTTGAAGCGACAGGCTTACTTGCAGGAGCATCAAGCTTAGCAAGATGTGAGTTCATGATGTTGATAGCTTGCTGCGTCGAGCTTGCACGTGCTTGCTCTAAAGAAGGCACGCGTAGATTGCTCGCAGGCAGCAGGCTATGGATATTCTGGTTTTCAAACGCTTGTGGGTTTAAGCGATAAATAGCCAACAGAGTTTGTTGGACTGAAACGGAGTTATCAGGGCGTAACTTTGAGGCAATAGACCACAATGTTTCTGAGCCGCGAGTTGGACCATAGAAACGTGAAGGCTCAGCGCTATTTGATTGCGCACTTTGAAGTGGTTCTGAAAACGTAGGCGCTGATTGTATCTGGCCATTAGGCCCTACAACTCGAATGGAATCTGCACGAACAACGGAAATCTGAGTCGCAATGATAAAGGCAAAAGGCATTAACCACGGCTTGAAAATTTGAAACATAAAAGGCTCAGCTAGGTGCTTAAATTCGGAAAAGTGATGATCTATTAAATATATCGGATAAATGACGTAAAACTATAGAGATGAAAACAAAAAATGTGTTGCAGCAACAATATTCGCAGCAATTTCACACAATTTGACTAACAATATTTTTAATCGATTAAAAAAGCCCCACTAAAGAGTGAGGCTTTTTTATCAAAGCAATAAAGCTTAGAAGTAATCGCGAATCAGAACTTCAGCGATTTGAACTGCGTTTGTTGCTGCGCCTTTACGAACGTTATCAGCGACAACCCACATGTTTACGCCACTGTGATGGCTGATGTCGTTACGAATACGACCAACCATTACGTGGTCTTTACCACCTGCATCACGAACTTGAGTTGGGAAGTCTAGCGCTTGGAATACTTCAACACCTTCTGTGTTCTCTAGAAGCTGAACCACTTGCTCTGCACCGATTGGTGCGCGAGTTTCAATGTGTAGAGATTCTGCGTGACCGTAAAATACTGGTACGCGGACACAAGTCGGGTTCACTGTGATTGAAGAGTCAGCAAAGATTTTTTGAGTTTCCCAAACCATCTTCATCTCTTCACGCGTGTAGCCGTTCTCTGTAAATTCATCGATTTGAGGAATACAGTTGAAAGCGATTTGTTGTGAGAACGCTGAGTTTTCAGCTGGCATACCGTTAAGAAGCTTAGCCGTTTGACCCGCTAGCTCATCGATACCTGGCTTACCTGCACCAGACACAGATTGGTAAGTTGAAACGTTAATACGCTCAAGGCCCACTTCATCGTGAATTGGTTTTAGCGCTACTACCATTTGGATAGTCGAGCAGTTAGGGTTCGCGATGATGTTACGGTTACGGAACTCAGCAATCGCTTCAGGGTTCACTTCAGGCACAACCAGAGGAACATCGTATTCGTAACGGAAGCGTGATGTGTTATCGATGACAACCACACCTTCATCAGCCGCAATTGGAGCCCAACGCTCTGAAAGCTCGCTACCTGCAGAGAAAAACGCAATATGTACTTGAGACCAATCGAAGTCTTCTACGTTTTGTACTTGTATTGTTTTGCCGTTAAAACGGGAAGTTTTGCCTTCACTACGTTCACTTGCTAGTAAGTGCATTTCACCGACAGGGAATTTACGCTCTTTAAGTACTTCAAGAATGGTTTCACCAACCGCACCAGTCGCACCTAAAATAGCAATATTAAATTCTTGGCTCATTGTTTCTCTCTTTTATAAAGTTGGCTTTACCATAAAACCGAGTTTAGATAACGGCGTTAAATTACAAGATTCGTCGCCCGTTAACTCGACTGCACTGTACTCTCTGCGGTCCCAATATTCTTTACGCATCTTGTCAAAAGAACCCGGCGTAACGATATTGCGACGGAATAAGGCGTCGTCTTTGCGCACATCATAGATCAACTGAGTCAAATTGTGCAGTGTTGCTTCATCCCAAGCTCTATCTAATTTCATTTGAGGTACAGGCGCTGTCGGCAATAAGTCGCTTGCATACGCACGCTGTTCAGTACCTAAAAATTCACAATAACTGTTGAAGATCATCGTGGTACCACGCGCTTTACCTTCTAAACCGTAGCCCGCTACGTGAGGCGTTGCAAAAGCGAGTAACGGAAGAAGCTCAAAGTCGACTTCAGGTTCAAACTCAAACACATCAAGCACTGCAGTGAAACCATCGGCTTTTTGCAGGCGAGCTTTTAGCGCTTGGTTATCAACCACAGGACCGCGAGCTGCATTAATCAGGATTTGATCAGCACGTAAGTTGTTCAGCACTTGCTCACTGATCAAGTGATGCGTTGGATACTCACCCGTCTTAGTGATTGGCGTGTGTAATGTAATAACGTCTGATTGTTCAAGCAAAGTCTCTAACTCAGTAAATTCGCGAGTATCACCCTCTTGCTGTTTTAGAGGGTCGTTCAGCAGAACTTTGATACCAATACCTTCAAGGCACTTCGCTAAGTAACTGCCCACTTGACCACAGCCGATAATACCAACCGTTTTATCAAAAACAGAAAAGCCTTGTTGCTGCGCAAGCACCATCATCGCACTGAACGCGTACTCAGCAACACCCACCTTGTTACAACCAGGTGCCGCAGTAAAGAAAATACCACGCTCTTTCATCAACTCTTGGTCAACGTGATCCATGCCAGCCGTCGCAGTACCAACAAACTTCAGCTTATTGGCTTTGCTGATCAATGACTCGTTTACCTTGGTAACAGAGCGAATCATCAATGCGTCTACGTCAACTAGGTCGTCAGCTGTTAATGTGCGACCAGACTTCATTGTCACTTCCCCTAGCTGGCTAAAAAGCGCTTCAGCGTAAGGCATATTTTCGTCGATTAAGATTTTCATTTGGCGAGTACTTTTGTTGGGGTCTATCGACCTAAATGTGAATTGAAATGATTGTGCAAAATTCCACACACGGAGTCGAGTAGCAATTGGAATACATTATAAATAAAGGGCTGAATCACCTAACCTTGGCAGACAAGAACCGAAACCAGAGTGAACACCCAAGATCAAACGGCTAAAACGAAAAATGCCCGATTGAATAAACAATCGGGCAAACATCCAGAACAAAAGGATCCTATCTCGCTCTCCAGGAGACAGAGTCTTGCGTCTGTTCAACCAGTACTAACCAAAGTCAGTACTGGTCAAGCTCTGGAAACCTTTCAATCTCTAAACCCAGATTTAAAAACTATGTTCAAAAAACACGTTTACCAACCTGCGTCTAAAAACTTTGTTCTGATGGTCATTATTACTGGGTGACCTGTGCGTGTTGAATCGGCACTAGCGCAACCCTTTAACGATTAACCTTGTCTCTGTAACTCAAGCTTAAGTTAAGCTTGGTACTTTTTGATTACTAGCGTTGCGTTCGTACCGCCGAAACCAAAACTGTTAGACATAACTGTAGTTAGCTCTTGATCACGAGCTTCAGTTACGATGTCTAGGCCAGCAGCAGCTTCGTCTAGGTTCGAAACGTTAATGCTTGGAGCGATAAAGCCGTTATCTAGCATTAGCGTTGAGTAAATAGCTTCGTGTACGCCAGCAGCACCTAGAGCGTGACCTGTCATCGCTTTAGTTGCAGAAATTGCTGGGCTGTTGCCACCGCCATTGCCTTGAGAGAAAACTTCTTGGATAGCGCCAAGTTCTTTAACGTCACCAACTGGAGTTGAAGTACCGTGAGTGTTCACGTAATCAACGCCATCAACGTTTTGCATCGCCATCTTCATACAACGAACCGCACCTTCACCAGAAGGAGCAACCATGTCGTAGCCATCTGAAGTTGCGCCGTAGCCTACGATTTCACCGTAGATTTTTGCGCCACGAGCAACAGCGTGCTCAAGCTCTTCGATAACTAACATGCCGCCGCCACCAGAGATAACGAAACCATCACGGTCTGCATCGTAGGTACGAGAAGCCAGCTCTGGCGTGTCGTTGTACTTAGTAGAAAGTGCGCCCATTGCGTCGAACATCATAGTCAGAGACCAATCCAGTTCTTCACCGCCACCAGCGAATACAACGTCTTGCTTACCAAGTTGGATAAGCTCCATTGCGTGACCAATACAGTGTGCAGATGTCGCACATGCAGAGCTCATAGAGTAGTTCACACCACGGATTTTGAAAGGAGTTGCTAGACAAGCAGAAACCGTAGAAGCCATTGTACGTGGAACCATGTATGGACCAACGCGCTTCACGCCTTTCTCACGGATGATGTCTACCGCGTTTACTTGGTTTAGAGATGAAGCACCACCTGAACCCGCAACGATACCCGTGCGGTCATTAGATACTTGATCTTCAGTTAAGCCAGAATCAGCAATTGCTTGCTCCATTGAAAGATAAGCGAATGCCGCTGCATCACCCATAAAGCGCATTTTTTTGCGATCGATATGGTCAGCAGGGTTCATTTTTAGGTTACCCCATACTTGAGAGCGCAAGCCATTTTCCTTGAACTGCTCTGAAGCGGTAATACCAGATTTACCCTCTTTCAGTGATGCTAAAACTTCTTCGACGTTGTTACCGATACTTGAAACAATACCCATACCGGTGATTACGACTCGTTTCATGTGACATTCCTATAATTCTAAATTCAGCTAGATGATAACTAAGAAGCCTAACAAAAGTGGTCAGCTTTCCTAGAAATTCGTACAATCCCTACCAACATATCGCTTCAAATCACAAAATGATAGATTTTATGACTTCAATTACTAATGCAGAACTGGAATGGAATGAGTCTGGCACGCCAGTTTCAGACCAATTTGACGACGTTTACTTCTCCAATGTTAACGGTTTAGAAGAAACTCGCTACGTCTTTTTAAAGCAAAACCACCTTCCAGAGCGTTGGCTTGAACATGAACAACGCCGCTTTGTGATTGCTGAAACCGGCTTTGGCACAGGTTTGAACTTTCTTGCAGTTTGGCAATGGTTCGATGCTTTTCTTAAAGATAACCCACAAGCGATGACCAAAGAGTTACATTTCATCAGTTTTGAAAAATATCCTTTAAATAAAGAGGATCTGATCAAAGCACACCAATCGTGGCCAGAATTAGCCGAGTATGCGACGCAACTCCAAGAACACTACCCTATTGCTCTACCTGAATGTCACCGCATTGTGCTGGGCGACGGTGCAATCACGCTTGATTTGTGGTTTGGCGATATTAAAGATTGCATGCCCAACGTACCAACCCCGCGTGAAGGTTTGGTTGATGCTTGGTTCTTAGACGGTTTTGCTCCGAGCAAGAACCCAGAGATGTGGAATCAAAACCTATTCAACGGCATGGCTAAGCTCGCTAAGCAAGATTGTAGCTGCGCCACCTTCACCGCTGCTGGCTTTGTTCGCCGTGGCTTAATTGAAGCTGGCTTTGAAATGAAAAAGGTCAAAGGCTTTGGTACTAAGCGAGAAATGATCGCCGGCCGACTTGGCGAAAAGCACGCTCACACCAACATCAAACCTTGGTATGGCCTCGCTCAACACACTGAATCCCAAGACATTGCGATCATTGGTGGTGGTGTCGCCAGTGCTGCATTAGCCAAAACGCTAAGCCGTCGTGGTAAAAACATCACCCTTTATTGTGAACATCCACAAGCTGCGGGCAATGCCTCAGGTAACAACCAAGGTGCGATTTACCCGCTATTAAGCGAAGCGACCTCGAACGTGTCTCGCGTGTTTGGCCCGGGATTACTGTTTGCTCGTCAATTTATTAATCAAGCGGCTCAGTCTATTCAATTTGATCACAGCTTGTGTGGCGTGAACATCTTGATGTGGGATCAAGGCTCCACTAAAAAGCTCAACCGCATGTTGGAAGGCAACTTCCACACCGACCTGATTCAGCGTTTATCGCCAGAGCAAGCCAACGAAAAGATTGGCTTACCCGTCGATAAAGAGAGTGTTTACTTTCCGCTGGGTGGTTGGTTAAGCCCTCTTCAACTGACTCAAGGCTTGATTGGCAAGCTAGAAGAGAGCAACCAAGTGAGCGCACACTATCAACATCAAGTAACGCAACTTGAGTGGCTCGAAGCTGAAAAACAATGGTTACTGACGATTGAGGCACCTCAAGGTGAGATTCAAACTAAGCACGACCAAGTAGTTGTCGCAAACGGACACAAGTTCACTCAGTTTGAACAAACTCAGCCAGTACCACTGACTCCGGTTAAAGGCCAAGTGAGCCATATTCCGACCACGGAAAATCTCAGCCAGCTAAAAACCGTGTTGTGCTTTGATGGCTATTTGACGCCACAGAACCCCAACAATGGTCATCACTGTATTGGTGCGAACTACGACAAAACCAATATCGACCAAGAATTTGATATTGAGGTTCAGCAGCACAATGGCGAGCGCCTACATGGGTCACTACCAGACCAAGCATGGACAAAAGATGTCGATACCAGTGACAACTTAGCGCGCCAAGGTATCCGAAGCGTAAGCCGTGACCACCTTCCGTTTGTCGGAAACGTTGGTGACTTTGAAGCCATTAAGGAGCAGTACCAAGATCTCCACAACTTCAACCCGCAGCGTGACTCGGTTGAGGATGTAGAAACGGTAACAAGCTTCCCTAACCTTTATTGCTTTATCGGACTGGGTTCACGTGGTTTGAGCTCTGCACCATTATTGGCTGAAGTATTAGCATCACAGATCTGTGGCGATCCGCTGCCCTTGCCTGTTGATGTGCTTGAAGCGATTCACCCAAGTCGAATGTGGGTACGCAGACTGCGTAAAGGTAAGGCATTAACGGCTGGATGGGTTGCTGACAAGCATTCTAAATCAAAGCCGTAGTTTCTAGTTCAGCTATTTTGAACATCTGAAATTTCTGAATATCTGAAACTAATAAGTTAAAAGCTAAAAAGCCCGAGTTCATTGTGTCGCTCGGGCTTTTTGTTATTCGTGTTGCTCTAAACTGATGTTCTAAACGAAGCTGTATTTACAGCTTAGCAACCGCGTCTTTAATCTGTAGAACGATCTCTTCGTTGCTGATAGAACCAGATTCAAAATCAAAGTTATCGTAGAAGCTTGGTACTGAAACTGACGCTTGCACGTTTCCACCGAAGTAAGGTGCAGAACCTGTCGCTGCGCCAAGTACCGTTTGTGCGCCGCCAGGGCCTGGTGAAGTCGCTAGGTAAACCGCCGGCTTCTCGCCAAATACTGAACGCTCAATGCGTGTCGCCCAATCAAATAGGTTTTTATACGCAGCTGGGTAGTGACCATTGTGTTCTGCGAACGAGATAACAAACGCATCAGCTTCAGCTAGGTCGCGCAAGAATGCTTGAGCGCCTTCCGCTTGGCCAATCTCTTTTTCAGTGTCTTCACTGAACATAGGAACATTGTAATCGTTGATGTCTAGGACTTTAACTTCAGCACCTTCAATCAAGTTTGCTGCGTAAGTTGCTAGTGTTTTGTTGATTGAGGTAGAACTTGTGCTTGCGCCAAATGCGATAACTTTCATGATGTGACCTTTCTGTAATTCCGTTAAGTGGGATTAGAATAACGTAGTAAGAAAATGTAACCATCACAAGAAATGAACGGACTCATTCAAAAATTTCGAACGAGTCTCAAATAAACCAGTTCGCTCAGCAAAATGGGAAAGGAAGGGACTGAGCGGATAGTATTAATACATCGAGATTAAGCTTGGTTTTGTAGCTCAACCCAAAGGTCATTAACGATAGTGCGGTCTGCTGGTGTTAGTTCAGAGCGAGCGTCGTCTAGGCTCTGTTCAATACGAGCTTTTACTTCAGCCACATCTTCAATGCCTTCTTCTTCACATGAAGCCACTGAAAGAGAAATATGACCACGTAAGTAACCACCAGCAAACAGTTCATCGTCTGATGCGTTTTCAATGCGAGCATCAATTACTTCAAGTAGTTTTTCTTCAAATTCGATAATCATAATATTCTCTTATTTCACAATAAATTGGCTAGCACATAAAGGTTCTACATCGTAGAAGCTGCGTAATGCTTCAGAGAGCATTTTCACGCGAGGCGGAAAGCCTACTTCAAAGATACCCATAACTTCGCTATGTACTTTATTCATAAAGGCCAAACGATCTGGCTCAAAATCGCCGTGTAGATTGTCACAGCTGACATTAAAAGGAAAGCCTGCGCTCATCGCAATGATCCATTCATACGCTTGTGGGCGAATTTCTACTTTTTCAAACTCAGCTTGAACCGATTCCGTTCGACCGTCAGGTTCATACCAATAGCCAAAATCTTCCAGTAAACGACGCTCAGGCCCAGCAACGCACCAGTGTGCGATCTCATGGAGTGCAGAGGCGTAAAAGCCACGTGCGAACACGATTCGATGGTGTGGGATAGTATCATCAGCAGGCAAATAGATCGGCTCATCAGCCCCTAGCTCTAGTTTGGTATTAAAGCTTTCAAAAAAGGTCTGATTGAAGATATCGATAATGTCTGAGTATTGGTGTGTCATAAAATCAAATTTAAGTAAAAATAACTGGGGCATTTTGCTTTTTTTTAAGCGCTCGGTAAAGCCCTATCAAGCGTAATGACATCGGGTTCGCCATTATACTTTGCAGTGACAATCGATTGCCATTCCCAGATTACACCACTTTAAGGTGAATGATTAGTTTAGCTAATCTGAAACGCCCATTCACGGTACAAATATTCATTCGTCAACAAGCATTTTTACTACTACAATCGCGCTTCATTTTATATCCCTAAGGCCTATAAGACTCGAGTTTATAGACCTAAATTATAGAGCTACAGCAATGCTACTAAGTGTTTTGTATATCATTGGCATCACGGCAGAAGCCATGACCGGCGCTCTCAGTGCAGGCAAACAAAAAATGGATTGGTTTGGTGTAATGCTGGTTGCGAGCGCAACGGCAATTGGCGGCGGTACAGTACGCGATATCTTACTTGGCCATTACCCTTTAGGTTGGGTTGAAAACCCTCAGTATCTGGCCATCACCTGTATAGCAGGTGTTATTACAACCGGGTTGGCGAAATGGGTTATCAAGCTAAAAGGTTTGTTTATTCGCTTGGATGCCTTAGGCCTAATCGTATTCAGTATCATTGGTACCAAAGTAGCGATGACCATGGGTCTGCACCCGATGATTTGCATGGTATCGGCATTAGTGACAGGTGTCTTTGGTGGTTTGTTACGTGACCTTATCTGTCGTCAAACACCATTGGTGTTACATGAAGAGCTGTATGCCTCTGTCGCACTTGTCGCTTCAGGTTTGTACCTAGGTTTGCTTGAGCTTGGCATCAACGACGTCACGGCGACAATTGTGACGCTTGTAGTTGGTTACTTGCTGCGCATGGCGGCTGTAAGATTCAAATGGAGTTTGCCTTCGTTCCAGCTTGATCCTGAAAGTTCAGTGCATTAATGGATTAAGAGCCTTAAGCTGCTAGCTGTCTTTAATGACGATAGTCGCTAACCGGACGAATAATCCTGCTAATGTGAAAAAGGGTTACTTCATTACGAAGCAACCCTTTTTTGTTTCTACCAATTCTATTCTAAATAAAAAGAAGCAGAATTAGATTTGTGGTGTTTCAGTTGTCACACCAAAGTTTTGACCACGATGACGTAGCAAGTGGTCAAGCAGCACGATAGCCAGCATTGCTTCTGCAATAGGTACCGCACGGATGCCAACACATGGATCGTGACGACCTTTCGTGATTAGCTGCGTTGCTTCACCATCTTTCGTGATTGTGTCACCAGGTACAGTGATGCTTGATGTTGGTTTAAGCGCAATGCTTGCCACAATATCTTGACCAGTAGAGATACCACCTAAGATACCGCCAGCATGATTGCTGCTGAAACCTTCTGGAGTTAATGGGTCACGGTGTTCACTACCGCGTTGATTAACAACATCGAAGCCATCACCAATCTCAACACCTTTCACAGCGTTAATGCTCATTAGAGCGTGCGCGATGTCAGCATCTAGACGATCAAAGATTGGCTCACCAAGGCCTACTGGCACTTTAGTCGCAACCACTTGAATCTTCGCACCGATCGAGTTGCCTTCTTTTAGCAAGTCACGAATCAGTTGATCAAATTCTGGTACTTTGTCGGCATCTGGACAGAAGAAAGCGTTGTTTTCAATCTCGTTCCAATCCACTTTATCAATTGAGATATCACCCATTTGAGAAAGGTAAGCTTGGATTTCAACACCAAATTCTTGTTTTAGGTATTTCTTCGCAATTGCACCTGCAGCAACACGCATTGCAGTTTCACGAGCTGAAGAACGACCACCACCTCGGTAATCACGCACACCGTACTTTTGATGGTACGTATAGTCAGCGTGGCCAGGGCGGAACTTGTCTTTAATTTCGGAATAGTCTTTAGAGCGTTGGTCTGTATTTTCAATCAATAGACCAATAGAAGTACCCGTAGTTTGGCCTTCAAATACACCTGATAAGATTTTCACTTCATCCGCTTCACGACGAGCCGTTGTATAGCGAGAAGTACCAGGGCGACGACGATCCAAATCTCTTTGAAGGTCTGCTTCGGTAATTTCTAATCCTGGTGGGCACCCATCTACGATACATCCTAGTGCGATACCGTGACTCTCTCCGAATGTGGTCACTCGAAAGTGTTGTCCGATACTGTTTCCTGCCATTGCTTCCTCTAAATCAGCCATCAATCAGAAGGTTTGATTCCTAAACCGACTGGCTAATAGCTTTACTTGTCTATTCTTCGTGAATTCATAGTGGCTTTATTACCAAATGATGTAAACCCCAAAAAACGAACAATTTTAACTTTCCATTACATAAGCCGAATGAAACGAATAACAGAAGAAAATGAGTCGCGCTTGAAAAGAAGTGTTTTATGATATGTAAAATGCAAAAAACCCGACAACTCGGAGAGTTATCGGGTTTCTTTAAATAATGGCACGCCCTGAAGGATTCGAACCTTCGACCACCTCCTTAGAAGGGAGGTGCTCTATCCAGCTGAGCTAAGGGCGCGCTACAGGAACGAATTATACGAATTCGAATCAGTAAAGCAACGGCTTTATGTAACATTCTGATCTAAGTGGGTAAAAAAAGGCCAACAAACATATAAGTGTTGGAAAATAGAGCAAAGCAAACGTTTGCTTGATGGTAATCAAAAAGATTTTCTGGAATAATGCGCCAAAAACATCAGCCACTAACTTGAATATCAATACTAAGGAAATTCATGACTGCTCAAAATATTGATGGAAAGCTAATTTCTCAAACGGTTCGCTCCGAAGTTGCTGCACGTGTAAAAGCTCGTACTGAAGCTGGATTACGCGCTCCGGGCCTAGCGGTTGTTTTAGTGGGTGAAGACCCTGCTTCTCAGGTTTACGTTGGAAGTAAGCGTAAAGCGTGTGAAGAAGTTGGCTTCGTATCTAAATCTTACGACTTGCCAGCCACTGCGACAGAAGACGAATTGTTAACACTTGTAGACCAACTGAACGACGATCCAGAGATCGACGGTATTCTTGTTCAACTGCCTCTTCCAGCAGGCATTGATAGCACTCACGTTCTTGAGCGTATCACGCCAGAAAAAGACGTTGATGGCTTCCACCCCTACAATGTCGGCCGTTTGGCTCAGCGCATGCCTAAGCTTCGCTCTTGCACGCCAAAAGGCATCATCACGCTGCTTGACCGTTACAACATCGACTTACGTGGTAAGCACGCGGTTGTGGTTGGCGCATCAAACATCGTAGGTCGCCCAATGACGCTAGAGCTTCTTCTAGCAGGTTGTACGACGACAACATGTCACCGCTTCACCAAAGACCTTGAAGGTCACGTGCGTCAAGCAGACGTTGTTGTAGTTGCCGTTGGTAAGCCTAACTTCATTCCTGGCGCTTGGATTAAGAAAGGCGCTGTTGTGGTCGATGTTGGTATCAACCGTTTAGAATCTGGCAAACTAGTGGGTGACGTTGAATACGACGTAGCGAAAGAAAGCGCCAGCTTCATCACACCTGTGCCGGGTGGTGTTGGCCCAATGACGGTGGCGAGCCTAATCGAGAACACCATGATCGCTTGTGAGCAATTTCACTCGAAATAGTCCGCAGCGCATATAAATAAATTAGAAAGCCGCAACGTGATGAACGTTGCGGCTTTTTTGATGCTTTGGTACTTAGCTATTCGTTTTTAAAACGGGGTGACTCGCTTTTGATGAAGCGCTCGTTGCTACTTATCTGGACTCTCAACTTTTTCCGTCTGTTCAGAAGGCGGTAATAAACTAATAAGCTCACACTCCGTTGATATGAGTTTTTCCAACTCAGATCCTTGTGTCATTAAACGGAAATCACCGCCAGTGATCACCCCAAGAGGAATGGCTTTAGGATACAAAGCATTAAACTCTTTTAAATCAAATGCCTCGGTCAAACCTGTACTTTTAATTTGGCTACCCTGAGCCATCAGTGAGTTAAGCTTAGAATAGGTAATCCCTTCCGAGAACAGACTTCGATTGCCATTGCGGCTCACTTGATGTCTTTCATGCTTAGTCTCTGACGATTCAAGCTCAAACACCTTATTGGCACCAAACTCGTCTTGGTAATGCATGCTGACTAACGGGTTGGTTTGACGATAAGGCGAGACGATGATCGCACGCCCTATCCCATCGAGTTCCAAATTGTTTTCCGCGTGGCTTGAAGCTGGGTTACCAAAGTAAACATTCAAGTTATCCATACGAGCTAAGCGAATGCTTTCCCAGTTAGTATCAGCAAGCACACTGTTGATGTTGTGTGTGGCTAGCACCTTGGCAAATTGTCTTGCAAAGTGAGTGGCGCCAAAGAAGATAACCCCTTGCGCTTTCTCTTGAGTGACCCCTAGCCTTCTCGCCCACCAGCTCGCGGTTAAGCTCTGAATCACAACCGTACCAATAATGACTAAGAACACCATGGGCACGAGCAGATCTGCGCCTTCAATCAATTGCTTCTCTTGCAGTTTTATCGCAAACAGAGAAGAAACCGCGGCTGCAACGATCCCGCGCGGTGCCATCCAACTCAAAAACCATTTATCCGCCGAATTAAGATCCGTACCGATCCCGCTGATCCACACGCTTAACGGGCGAGCCACCAACATAACCACCGCTAGCAACCCAATACCACCCCAACCTATCGAGAGGAAGGTTCCGGAGTCGAGCCTGCTCGCTAACAGAATAAACAACGCAGAAATAAGTAACACGGTCAGGGTTTCTTTGAATTCGATGATGTCTTCGATATCCAAGCCCTTCACGTTGGCAAGCCAGATCCCCATGATGGTCACGGTTAATAAACCCGATTCTTCACTCAGATCATTAGAAAACGAGAACGCCGCCAACATTAGCGTCAGCACAGCCACATTACGTAAATAGTGCGGTACCCAATGCCCTTGCAGCATCTTGGCAATCAAATGGCCACCGATGATCCCTAAGCCTAAACCTATGACTAACGTCAGGCCCAGAGCTGACAGAACGTGTCCGGTAGGGTCGGCAGAAGAAACAATGTACTCGTAGACGAGAACCGCAAACAGAGCGCCAATCGGATCAATTACTATCCCTTCCCATCGCAAGATACTGCCTAACGAAGATTTAGGCTGAATACTGCGAAGCATGGGCACGATTACCGTAGGGCCAGTTACCACAACTAATGCACCAAACAGTGCGGCTAACGGCCAACTGAAGTCCACAAAGTAGTATGCCCCCACCACGATACACGCCCATGTAATCAACATGCCGAAACTCACGAGGTGAGTCACCATCCGGCCATGGCCTCTGATTTCTTTGAAATTTAGGGTCAATGCTCCTTCAAACAAGATGATGGCAACCCCTAAGGAGATCATAGGAAACAGCACATCACCGAAAATGGCATCGGGATTTAGAATATTCAGGCCGGGACCTAACAATAGGCCAACGATAAGGAGAGGGAGAATGGCGGGAAGACGTAAACGCCAGCCGAGCTGCTGACAAGCTAAAGACAAGAGTCCAATTAACGCCAAAGAAGAAGTAATCGACAAATCCATTTGTGCCCCTAAAAGGTTTGCACCACACCCTGTGGTACAAACTATTCAATGAAATAAGAAAGCCTACGTTCTTACACTATAGGCTCTCTTTTTCACGCTAACCGAATATTATTGTGATTAATCAGTCACTTTACTATAGGGGGAGTAAAGTCATGAGCAGTTAACTATAGAGAAAGTACAACACCAGCAATAGCAGCACTCATTAGGTTAGCAAACACACCTGCACAAATTGCTTTGAAGCCATATTGTGAGATGAAAGAACGACGCTCTGGAACTAAGCTGCCCAAACCACCGATAAGAATCGCCATAGTAGAGATGTTAGCAAAGCCACATAGAGCGAAAGTTACGATCGCTTGCGAGTGCTCACTTAGTGCCTCTTTAGCATCCATTAGTTGGATGAAAGCCACGAACTCGTTCACGACAATCTTGTTACCGATCAATGAGCCCGCAACCACAGCCTCAGACCACGGTACACCGATCAGCCATGCAACGGGTGCAAACACATAACCTAGGATAAGTTCGAAGCTTAGGTTTACGCCAAACCAGCCGCCAACGATACCTAGCAAGCCATTCAGCATTGCAATCACACTGATAAAGGCAAGAAGTGTTGCACCCACCGCAACGGCAATACGAAGTCCAGACATAGCCCCATCTGCCATCGCCTCAACTACGTTTGTTGCTCGTGGAATTTCAACGTCAGACTCAATATTTTCTTGAGCCTCATCTGCGCTACCTGGTACCAAAATCTTGGCCATCAATAGACCAGCAGGAGCAGACATGAATGCCGCAGCGATCAGGAAGTTTAGGTCAACGCCAAGCGATGCATAACCCACTAGCGTACCACCAGCTACAGACGCCAAACCACACACCATCACAGCAAACAGTTGTGAATCTGTCATGTGTTTTAAGTAAGGCTTAACCACCAATGGCGCTTCAATCATGCCGACAAAGATATTGGCAGTCGCAGACAATGATTCCGCACGACCTGTGCCCAAGAACTTCTGTAGCGCACCACCAATAAGGTTGATCACCTTTGGCATAAAGCCGATGTGGTACAAGCCTGAAATCAGTGCAGAGAAAAAGATAATGATGCCAAGAACATTAATCGCGAAAACAAATCCGTTATTAGTTAGGCCACCAAATAGGAAGTTAATCCCCTCTTGACCGTAGTTGATCAAGCTAGATACCGCACCCGTGGCTGCATTCAACGCTTCTTTACCCATTGGTACATACAGAACCAATAGCGCGAATGAGATTTGTAATAAGAAAGCCAAAGAGACTGTTCTTAGTGGAATATTTTTTCTGTCCGTAGATAGTAACCAAGCGGCAACTAAAATAGTGATAATTCCAAGTAGGGAAGCCATGTGCGTCAACCTAAAAGTTGTAGGTAGGAAAGGCGACGCATTCTATAGAGGAAATCGTTTGCGGCAAGCTGAGGTTGTTAATGTGATGTTGGGGTAATCACGATTTAACTATGAGTATAATTAAGTTATTGAATTTTAATAATTAACTTTGATTAAAAAGCGTACTTTTTCCATATGGAAATTATATTTATAGATTAGGAAACAGTTAGCGATGCAGTTCAACGCAAGTTTTGAGGTTTTTGTCCCAATACGTCGGCGACCCGATATGATCTTTAATGAACTCAATCACTGCCGAAAGCTTCTTCGGCATATTCTTTCGGCTCGGGTAAACGGCATAGAATGGCATCAGCTGACTGGCTCTCCACTCTGGCAATACTTGAATGAGCTTGCCCGTTCTAAACTCTTCTTTCACTAAGTAAGTCGCCAAATAAGCAACGCCCCACCCTGATACTGCCGCGTCTCGTACTGCCTCAGCCAAATCGACTGAGTAATCGCCCGCGACTTTGACGCTGAGGTTTTCTTGCCCGTTGTCAAACGCCCACGATGTGTAATCTCGTTCACGGCTGCGATAGATAAGACAGTTATGGTCAATCAAATCGGAAGGTACATGTGGCGTCCCAGCCTTAATCAGATAATCCGGTGACGCAGCCACCACAAACTGACTGTCGGCTAATCGCTGCGCAATGTAACCTTCAGGCAAATCTTCATTGTTGGTGATCCAGAGATCCAAGCGCTCTTCAATCATGTCCACCTTATAGTCGAACAAGTGGACCTCGATTCTCAACTGAGGATAAAGCTGTCTGAGTTGATCAATCGCCGGAATGATATGGAGTGTGCCAAATGACTGCGACAAACCGACGCGTAGTATTCCAGAGATATCATCGCGCTGGCTATCCATATCCATCTGAGCTGCTTTCAGCGTGTTAAACAGCTGCTCACAATGTTGATAGAACACGTCTCCCGCTTCAGTCAGCGTGAGGCTTCGTGTGGTTCGTTGTACCAACTTGATGCCGATTGAGTCTTCAAGCAAAGCGACTTGTTTACTGATATGAGACACCGAAACGTTCAAGCTTTTTGCAGCACTGGTAAAGCCTTCGTGCTTGATCAGCGCATGGAATATCACCATCTGTGCAGCTCTATCTGTTAGCACAAGATCACCTTATTAAATCTCTGAAATATAAAATCAAAAAGGACTCCGAAGAGTCCTTTAGTTCGTTCTGCCTATGATAGGCCAAATGCTATTCAAAGCGACTTAGGTCTGTTAATCAAACTTAATTCTGTCGGCTAGGTGGCTTACTGCCAAAGCAAAGTAGTAAGAACGATTCCACTTCATTAACACATTGTAGTTGTTATAAATGAGGTACGAACGTCCGGTTTCATCATCCGGCATGATTAACCAAGCTTTAATGTCTTCATCAAGTGTTGGCAGTGGGCGATCGTCATAGCGTTTAATACCGAGTTCAGACCACTCTTTTAAGTATTTCGCTTTGTCTTCGTCTCGACCTTGTAAATCGATCGACACAGTTGACGGAACATGAACCTGACGACCCCAAGTATATTTGTCATCCCACCCTGATTGGCTGAGATAATTGGCCGCCGAAGCAAATACGTCTTCTTCAGTGCCCCAAATGTCTTTCTTGCCATCATCACTGCCATCAGCGGCGTAAGCTAAGAATGAGCTTGGCATAAACTGAGGTTGACCCATCGCACCAGCCCAAGAGCCTTTCATCTCTTTTGGTGCAATATGGCCTTGATCAAGAATCTTCAATGCCGCCATCGCTTCGCTACGGAAGAAAGCTTCTCGGCGTCCTTCATAAGCCATGGTCGTTAGGGCGTCGATAACGCTGTAATTGCCCGTGAACTTACCAAAATTACTCTCAACGCCCCATAGCGCGACAATGAATCTTGGTTGAACACCATATTCATCACCAATACGCTTTAACGCGGTGTAATGCTCCTTGTAGAGTGACCTTGCTTGCTTCACTTTCCAATCTGGAACCGCTCGTGGAATGTATTCATCCAGAGTCAGTTTTTTCTCAGGTTGGTTTTTGTCGGCTTTTACCGCTCTTGGCTTAAACGTTACACCATCAAAGGCTTCATCAATGATCGCTTCAGAGATGCCTTCTTCACGGCCTTGTTGTTTTAGTTTTTCTACATATTGCTCGAAGCTCAGTTCTTCAGCTTGTACTGAACTTATGGTCAGGCTATTACCCAATAGTAATGCCGACACAGCCAATATGGTTTTCGAAAATTTACTCAACGATCACTCCTCCTTGAATTGAGGTGGCTATCACTCTTCGTCTTGAGATTTCTGTTGAGCTTTACGCTCTTTATGAAGCTCAAGTTCGTTAACTGGTGGTGGCGGAACCTGTAAAAAGAAACCATCGGTATTCAGTGATTCTTTCACTTTTTCGATGTTTACTTGAGCCAGTTTACGGCCATCCATTTTAATTACCATTACAAAACTAGGTTTACCAAACATTTGCATCAATGCGTCAGGAACTTGTGAAAAATCATCCTTCTTAGGGATATAAAGGTATGTTCCTTCTTTCTTTGAGCTTTTATATATAGAACACAGCATGACAAACCTTTTAATTGATTATGACTACAAAACTCTCACTTGCGAGATCAATAGTTTATGTTAGGGAAATATTGGGAACAAAACGTCCATTTGACAACAAGATTACTTGCTGTGCTTGGTTTGGGAATATAACATGATAAACCTAGTTTCAGGCAATGCCCTTTATTTTATTGATAAAGAAATTGTACCAATCCGCTATTGAGGTCCTGTAGTTTTTCGATGTCTAGTAACCCAGATCTAAAAGGTAGCAGCTTTACGCTATCTGTTTTGCACTTATCCGATGATCAAGTCGAAAATGCAGTCTCTTTTCTTCAAGAGAAAGTAGACCAAGCACCTACGTTTTTCGCTGCCGCACCTGTTGTTATCAACATCAGTAAAGTCGCGGGCGATATCGATTTTGTGCAACTTAAAAATGGTATATCTCAAGCGGGCATGATCCCGGTTGGTGTGGCAGGCTGTTCTGATAAGCGAATGCAAAACCTCGCTAAAGAAGCCGGTTTTGCAGTGATGACGGCAAGCAAGTCGCCATCTCAAGCTCCAGCGAAAATGGCACCAATCAAAGTGATTAGAACCCCTATTCGTTCTGGTCAGCAGGTTTATGCGAAAGATGGCGATCTATTGATACTCAGCCATGTGAGTGCAGGCGCGGAAGTGATTGCCGATGGCAGCATCCATATTCATGGCACTTTACGCGGCCGTGCGATTGCAGGTGCAAGTGGTCAAACTGAAGCAAAAATAATTTGTAATGACTTACAAGCCGAGCTGGTTTCCATTGCTGGAAATTACTGGCTCAGCGATCAAATTGAAAGCGAGTACTGGCAGAAGAAAACCATGTTCAGTATGGCAAACGATGTATTACACGTTGATGTCCTCGCAATATAAGAGAAATAAAAGGAAAACAGAATGGCACGCATTATCGTTGTAACGTCAGGTAAAGGCGGGGTAGGCAAAACGACCTCCAGTGCAGCTATTGCCTCGGGTCTGGCTTTAAAAGGAAAGAAAACCGCAGTTATCGACTTTGATATCGGTCTGCGTAACCTAGATTTAATCATGGGTTGTGAGCGTCGTGTTGTGTACGACTTCGTTAATGTTATCAATGGTGAAGCGACGCTGAACCAAGCGATGATCAAAGACAAGCGCACAGAGAACCTGTTCATTCTTCCTGCTTCTCAAACTCGTGATAAAGACGCACTAACAAAAGATGGTGTTCGTCGTGTATTTGATGAACTGGATGAAATGGGCTTTGATTTCATCATCTGTGATTCTCCTGCGGGTATCGAACAAGGCGCTCTTATGGCGTTGTACTTCGCTGATGAAGCGATTGTAACCACCAACCCAGAAGTCTCTTCAGTACGCGATTCAGACCGTATTCTAGGTATTCTTGACTCTAAATCTCGTCGTTCTGAAGACGGCTTAGAGCCAGTGAAAACACACCTTCTATTGACTCGCTACAACCCAGCACGTGTAACTCAAGGTGAGATGCTCAGTGTTGAAGACGTTGAAGAAATCCTGCACATCTCTCTACTGGGTGTAATTCCAGAGAGCCAAGCGGTACTGAACGCATCGAACAAGGGTGTTCCAGTTATCTTTGACGAAGCAACCGACGCAGGTATGGCTTACAATGATACTGTAGAGCGACTACTGGGTAGCCAAGTTGACTTCCGCTTCTTAACGGAACAGAAGAAAGGCATCTTCAAACGACTGTTCGGGGGCTAATGCACAATGTCATTATTAGAGTTTTTTAGACCACAGAAAAAGACAACCGCAAACCTAGCCAAAGAACGTTTGCAGATCATTGTTGCCGAACGACGCAGCCATGACGACCCAGCGCCGTCTTACCTGCCGCAACTAAAAGAAGACATCTTGAAGTGTATTGCCAAGTACGTTGAGGTCGATCCATCAATGGTTGATCTGACTTTTGAACACAAAGATGACGACATCTCAGTGTTAGAGTTGAATGTTAAGCTTCCAGAAGAAGATCGATAATCTTTCTGAACAAGATTGGCAGGTAATACACTTGCTTGTATTGATTGAATAAAAAAGAGAGCCTAGGCTCTCTTTTTTGTATGTGCAGTTTATAACTGTAACTAAGTTAGGCTTTAAAGCAGCAAGCGGTTATTTGATCGCTTTACTCAGCTTTTCGCCAACCACATCTAAACGCCAGCCTTGCATAACATCAGGCAGCTTTTCTGGGTTACGATCGTGCTTCCACACCCAGCTTAACATTTGGTTAAGTTGCTTCTTCGATGCCAAGAATTCCGTCGCCAAACCACTGTGTTGTGATGCTGTTTTCACTTCATCTTTCAGCACTTTGAAGAGTTGCTTGTAGCCAGGGAAGTCCATTAGACGTTCTACTGGTGCTGGGTACTCTTCTTCTGGTGTATGTTCCGCTAACTTTACGATTGAGCTGATCTTCGCACCATGGCGACGCACAGAGCGGTAATCAAAACCCTCTTGCTCCATGTGCTTGGGATCTTTCATCGCAAAACGCGCCACAGCCCATAGGTCTTGTTCTTTGAAGACAAAGTTCAGCGCTAAATCGCGCTTGATTGCTTCTTTTAGACGCCAAGTTGCTAGAGGTCGTAAGATCGCTAATTGCTTCGGTTTAAGCTGCCACGCCCCTTTAATATCAAGGTAGGCTGTATCTGGGTTTACTTTACGAATGCGCTTGGCAACTTGTAAATCAGACTCTTGCTGAGCCGCTTCCCACCAGCCAGCTTCCATCACTTTTTCTAGAAGCTTGTTGTACATTGGCATTAGGTAATGCACGTCTGCTGCTGCGTAGTCCAATTGTTTTTGAGAAAGCGGACGCGCTAGCCAGTCTGTGCGAGATTCACTCTTATCGAGATCGACACCGACAAACTCTGAAACCAGAGCAGCAAAGCCCGTTGATAAACCATGACCTAAGAAAGCCGCCATGATCTGTGTATCAACCATTGGTGTTGGTGTACAGCCAAATGCGTTCTGGAACACTTCCAAATCTTCACCGCACGCGTGCAGCACTTTCAATACTGATGCGTCTTTCAACAAGGTAACGAACGGTGTCATGTCATCAAGAGCAATAGGGTCAATCAGTGACAGCGTTTCACCATCAAATAACTGAATCAAGCCTAATTGAGGGTAATAGGTTCTAGTACGAACGAACTCCGTATCAAGCATAACGACATCGGCTTCACGTGCTTGTTGGCAAACTCGCTCAAGGTCTTTCAATTGGGTAATGATTTGATAATCCACAAAAACTCTCACAGGTTTCTATTTGATCGCCGGATACAAAAATGCCGACATTAACTGTCGGCATTCTAACACCATTTTTCAGCGCTCGCTTAGATTAAGCGCCTCAATGGTTTTGGTGCAGTACTTTCGCGCAAACGGGCTAATTATTCGCTAGCGCGTTTCGCAAGTTCTGCATCGTTTTCTTCACGCAGTACGCGGCGTAAGATCTTACCTACGTTAGTCTTTGGAAGATCATCTCTGAACTCGACTAATTTAGGGATTTTGTAACCCGTTAAGTGCTCACGACAGTGCGCGATAATGTCTTCTTTGGTCAGGCTAGGGTCACGCTTCACAACGTAGATCTTAACCAATTCACCAGACACTTCATGAGGTTGACCGATAGCTGCTACTTCAAGCACTTTACCATGCAGAGCCACAACGTCTTCAATCTCGTTCGGGTAGACGTTGAAGCCTGATACAAGAATCATGTCCTTCTTACGGTCAACGATGTACAACAAGCCTTCGTCATCAAACTTAACGATGTCACCTGTCGATAACCAACCGTCTTGATCGATCACTTCTTTGGTCGCTTCAGGGCGCTGCCAGTAACCTTGCATCACTTGAGGGCCACGAACTTGTAGCTCGCCTACTTGGTCATTAGCAATAACCTTACCTTCATCATCAACAATACGAACTTCTGTCGATGGTACTGGTAGGCCGATAGCACCTGTGTAGTCTTTCAGGTCGTATGGGTTACCCGTTACCAGTGGTGAACACTCAGTTAAGCCATAGCCTTCCAATAGGTGAATGCCTGTCGCTTTCTTCCATTGCTCAGCAACAGCGCGTTGAACCGCCATGCCGCCGCCAACAGATAGGCGTAGGTTACTGAAATCCAACTCGTGGAAATCTTCGTTATTAACTAGCGCATTAAACAAGGTGTTTACGCCGGTAATTGCGGTAAACGGAACCTTTTGCAGCTCTTTAATAAAGCCAGGAATGTCACGAGGGTTAGTAATTAGAAGGTTACGACCACCCATCTCAACAAACAGTAAGCAGTTCACCGTCAGTGCAAATACGTGGTAAAGCGGTAATGCCGTTACAACCAACTCGCGGCCTTCTTGCAGAACAGGACCGTAAGCCCCTTTCGCTTGAAGTACGTTCGCAATCATATTGCGGTGCGTTAGGATTGCGCCCTTCGCTACACCTGTTGTACCACCAGTGTACTGTAGGAACGCGATGTCATCACCCGCCATGAACGGTTTCACATATTGAAGACGACGACCTTTGTGCAGCGCTTTTCTGAATGAGATAGCACCCGGCAGATCATACTTAGGCACCATGCCTTTTACGTATTTCACTACAAAGTCGACAATTGTCCCTTTCGCGCGTGGCAGCATTTGCCCTAGGCTAGTTAGAACAACGTGTTTAACCGGCGTGTTATCAACGACTTTCTCTAGCGTGCTCGCAAAGTTAGATACGATAACAATCGCCTTTGCACCAGAATCGTTCAGTTGATGTTCAAGCTCACGAGGTGTGTACAGTGGGTTGACGTTCACTGCAATCATACCTGCACGCAATACACCAAATAGTGCAATTGGGTATTGCAGTAGGTTTGGCATCATTAGCGCGACGCGATCGCCCTTCTTCAGTTTCAAGTCATTCTGTAGGTAAGCGGCAAAAGCACGGCTGCGCTCTTCAAGCTTACGGAATGTCATAATCGAGCCCATGTTCTCGAATGCAGGTTGGTCCGCGTACTTCTGTACCGACTGTTCAAACATTTCTACAAGAGATGGGTACTGATCTGGGTTGATCGTTTCTGGTACGTCACTTGGATAACGTGAAAGCCAAGGTTTGTCCACTATGTTACTCCTCGTTTATCAGCTGACGACTGCTTCGCCGCTTTTTATCATTGCGGTATTACAGCACAGCTTTAGTGCATGAGCACTAAAAGGCTCAAACACTTGTTTAAATTTTGTTAACTACACCAAGAATTAGCTCTGAAACTAGCTCCGGGCTCTCTAAATGGCAATGATGTCCGCCAGGAACAGTCTCTATATTCAGAGAACTATGGGCTGATTTGTAGCGATTATGCTGCAAATGTCGGAATCCATCATTTCCTAAAACTATTAATTGAGGGCATTCAATAGCCGCCATGATCGCTTCAGCGTGCGCCTGTGACATTCGATATAACGAGTCACATTTTAGGTTAGGGTCGCATCGCCATTGCCAAGAGTTATCTAACTCGACAATTCCTCGCTCGACAATAGGAGCAATTAATTCAGCATTGATTTGATTGGCGTGAGCTCTCAGCTTAATAGCATCCTCAAGGCTTGCCAGAGGACGTGAAGGCTTTCTTCGCTGTCGAAGACGACTGAGTACCCCATCTCTCAAGCGAGAAACCGTTTCTTGGGGAGCTTCTGAAAGAGGTCCGTGACCTTCAATTTGAATTAATCCTGACACCTTTTCAGGAAAGGCGGCACTATAGCAACTTGCTATCAATGCACCAAGTGAATGTCCTACCAGTACCAGTCTGTTTGGCGATAATTTAGTCACCAACTGATGCAAGTCATCTATATAATCATGAAATGGGTAGTAACTTCCCGATTTGTGCGACGAGAAGCCGTGTCCGAAGAGATCGATAGCAACAAGGTGAGCATTGGGCGCAAACTTGGCGACTTGCTGCATAACCTGATTAAAGCTGGACGAATTATCCAACCACCCATGAATAAAAACGACCGTCGTTGCGGTCGTTTGTGGGTTGCCAATCTGTTGTGTTGCAAGCGTCCCGCTCGCGAGGGAGTATGACTTTTCAATCATCAAACATGTAGTTCCATCTGTTTGCGTAATCAACATCGGATAAAGTTAATTACTCTACGTCTTGTATCACTCGACCTTGTCTTGGCATCGTTTGAAAACTGCGACAATGTAAACTTCTGCACGAGTAGTAGGTTGGTGCAAAATCGTTAACAACAACACGCTCAGTGATGTTCCACAGTCGTTGGTTGTCCACTTTCATCACAGGGAAGATGTAAGGGTATTCCCCTATTTTTCCATCTTCACTTCCGCTTGACTGACCAACCAGTGTAATCAGACGGCCTTCTGCAAAACTTAGAGGCTCAACATACCCTTCAATATAACCAACAAAACGTCCGCTTGGCTCTGCGTCTAGGTCTGGCTTACCGCTACTCGAAATCGGCATATTAGCAACTTCGATTCGAGTCTTATCTTTCAAGTTGGTTACTTTAGAGATAACGCCACCCAATCGAACACTTTTCGCCTCCGGTAGTTGGTCGACCCACTGTTGGTAATCACTAATTACAGGCTCTGATTTTGCTTCAAGTTCGCTAGGAAGTGATGAACACCCGGCAAGTACCAAGACACCAAGAGAAAGGGCTATTAAGCGTAATTTAGAGAGATAATTTGACATGGTTCTGGTCCTTAAACAGGCATTAATAAGAAGCTCTAGATGTAGATATCGACACCGATAAGCTTTGCAAGTTCTTCTTTCTTCGCCTGATTCATTACATCCATATACTCTTCCATAGCCTTACGTCCTCGGCCTTCTGGAAGATCATACTGGATTTGAGCCTTGTGTAGTTCAGACTCTTTAACTTGACGAATAGAGTGAGAAACAGCATTAGCGACCTTAGTCGGTTGCCCAACCGCAGTGCTAGCATCAGATTTTTTTGCCTGCTCCTTCTTTTTAATTCGATTCGGCTTAGACGTGCTGCCTATCGAAGAAGGAGGTAAGTTGTTAATTGATACCATGACTAAATATCTGCCCTCTCAAATCTAAATAATACGCATTTAGACCTAATTTGCATCAGAACCTTGTAAAAATTATTCGCGACCTGGCAGTTTCTTCCAAGTCACTTTGTCACGAAGATAAACAGGCTCAGACTCTTCTGCTGCAACCGCTTTACCTTCTGCGTAAGCAAACTGAGCAAGGAACGCCATATCTTGAGCTTCTGGGAACAGCACTTCACACGCTTTGGTGTTGATCGCTAGTGTGTCCATATGCTCTGCATACGCTTCCCACCCTGTGCCGACTTTTGCCCATGTCTCAGAATCCGCTTCAAGCTGCGCAGCTAATTCGCTTGGTGGTGTAACACACTCAGCATCAACTGCAGTCCAACGACCATCTTGTTCACGGCTGTAACGAGCCCAGTACACTTCACTCATGCGAGCATCAATCGCTGTTGCTACGTGCGTTTCACCAAATTTACGGTAGCTGCCCTGCGCCATCGCTGCCAATGTAGACACACCGATCATCGGTAAATCAGCACCAAAAGCCAAGCCTTGAGCAATACCGATACCAATACGCACACCCGTGAAACTGCCTGGGCCTTGGCCAAACGCGATTGCGTCGATATCGGTTAAAGCGACATTCGCTTCTTTCAGTACTTCATCAACCATAGGTAGAATTTTTTTCGTATGGTCTCGAGGAGCCTCTTCGCTACGTGCGAACACCTGGTCACCCATTACTAGTGCAACTGAACAGTTTTCAGTTGCGGTATCTACTGCAAGAATTTTCGCGCTCATTCGTGTCTCAAATATTCGTTATCTAATCTAAAAATAATGGCTAAGCTCAACAATGCTAATTACTCAGCAGCGGTTGAATGGTCTTTAGCTAAGAATTCTTTAATAATCCCTAAGTCACGGGTACGTGGGATAGGCGGTAAACTCGCCAAAAATATGCCACCGTAATCGCGAGTCACCAAGCGGTTATCGCAAATAATCAAAGCGCCATTGTCGCGTTTATCACGTATCAAACGGCCAACACCTTGTTTCAAGGTAATTACAGCGTCTGGCAACTGCACCTGTGCAAAAGGATCACCCCCTTTTAACTTACAGTCTTCGATTCGAGCCTTTAACAAAGGATCATCAGGGGCTGTAAAGGGCAATTTATCGATGATAACACAGCTTAATGCGTCGCCCCTAACATCTATCCCTTCCCAGAAAGCGCCAGTGGCTACCAGCAATGCGTTACCTAATTCCATGAATTCGGCTAAGGTTTTTTGTTTACTTGTCTCACCTTGTAGCAGAACTGGAACCGAGAGCGTTTCACGGAATCTTTCGCCTAGCTCTTTCATCATGCTGTGAGAGGTACACAAGAAGAAACAGCGACCTTGGTTTTGCTCAATCACAGGGGTCAACATTCTTACTAGCTTATCCGCTAAGCCGGGACTATTTGGTTCGGG
This sequence comes from Vibrio sp. 10N.222.52.C12, assembly GCF_041474215.1. Classification (NCBI taxonomy): domain Bacteria; kingdom Pseudomonadati; phylum Pseudomonadota; class Gammaproteobacteria; order Vibrionales; family Vibrionaceae; genus Vibrio; species Vibrio sp. 10N.222.52.C12. The sequence goes on along the minus strand of NZ_JBFRTR010000055.1, from coordinate 49,123 downwards.
TAGATAGCGAGGCACACACAAACGCGCTTGATTCGGATAATCAAACGGGCTCGGCAGTGAAAACTGTGCCGACGGTTTTAACCCTAATCGAGAAGTAAAGTGTTCGAAATCATCCGACACAGCCAAAGTTGCAGAGGTAAACACCCAAGCACCCGGTTTTAGCTCAATCTGCTCATGGAATTTATCCGCAACCGAAAGAGGCGTGATGTGCAAAGCAAAGTGGCGTGGCGTGGTGTCATACCAATAGGAATAACCGGTAATCGACACATCACACACACGTTCGATACGCGACTTAATCATGGTTGCACGCTCAAAAGCCGTGTCTAACAACTGGCTTCGACCCAATGCTAATTTCAATACATCCACAGCCAGTTGCAACGCATCTTGTAAACGCACGAGCTCTCTCGCAATCGACTCTGACTTCAATGCTTCACGCCAGTTACCACGAAAGCCGGTGTCGCCGAGCACAATGCGTAAATCGGCGGCTGATTGAATGAGCCTCTCGCCAACCTTTTGCAGCTGCCGCATGTCTTTGGCTTCAGTGCGGTAAGCGATTTCAATGTCTTTGGCTAGTTCTTGGATTTGTCGGCTTGATACTGATTGTCCGAAATACTGACTGGCGATATCGGGAAGTTGATGCGCTTCATCGAAGATAAACACATCGGCTTCAGGTATCAGCTCACCAAACCCGGTTTCTTTGATCGCTAAATCCGCGAGGAATAGATGGTGGTTTACTACGACAACATCCGAATCCATCGCTTTTTTACGCGCCTTAAGCACAAAGCAATCAGTGTAGCTCGGGCATTCTTTGCCTAAGCAGTTGTCGTTAGTCGAGGTAATGGTTGGAATAACTGGGCTGTCTTCAGCGATATCATCACAATCGCCTAAATCACCCGTTTGAGTGGATGACGACCAACTACGAACTTTGACTAACTGAGCCAGCAGAGTTGGATCGGTATGAGCACCATGACTCTCGATCATTTGGCGGCTGAGTCTGTCCAAACACAAATAGTTTGAACGTCCTTTGAGCAACGCAACTTGACCATAAAAGCCAAGCGCATCGACCATCAAGGGTAAATCTCGGTGAAACAGCTGTTCTTGAAGGTTTTTAGACCCCGTACTAATGATGGTTTTCTTGCCACTAAGCAGCGCAGGCACTAGGTAAGCAAACGTCTTACCAGTACCTGTTCCAGCCTCAACAACCAACTGGCTTTGATTTTCAATAGCTTGTGAAACCGCTTCAGCCATGTCTAACTGAGCTTGTCTTGGTTGAAACCCAGGGATAGCTTTGCCCAGAGCGCCATCAGCAGAAAACGTTTTAGATATCATAGAGTACGAAGTTTAGAAAAAGAGAAGGAGAATTATGGCAGGTTTAGTGAGCCGGCGCGAATCAAGAATGACTTCGCACCGGAGGTGTTTGGTTTGGCTTGACGTGGCTTAAGTTACCTTGAAGGTAAGAATTGAAGAAGTAGGAATTAGAGAATCGTTTTTATTTTCGACTGAGATAACGTGATAGCCAAGGAGCACCTTCAAAATGGTTATCACCAGGCTGTATGGCTTTCGCTGCATCGGTTGGTGAGGTCTTACTTTCCCACATTTCATCTAGAACATGACCATCTAATTCGGTACCTCTCGCCAATGAATTCACTCGCTTGCAGTACAGTTTTTTGGCTAGTAACTCTTTATCCATAAGTATCACCTCTATTTTTGGCCAAGGCGTAAATGCCTCGGTTGAAGTTCAAATGCGTACTACGGTCAAAACTTTTAAAAATGAAGCTTCTGCCTGTTTTTCTATCTAAAAACTGATATTTCTATATCAAACAATTTATCAAAGCGATAAATCAGCAGCAGAATTTGTTGAAACCAACTTGATAATAGATTAATTATAACGGTGATATTGCGGCTCAGTTCACCGTTCGACGGCCTGCATTAAATTTGAAGAATCCCTATTTCATATAATAAGTGCAACATTTCATGGAAGTAAGATGCAAATGGAAAGAAAAACTTTACTAACACATTGTACTGATGCCCCGGGCCTCATCTCTAAGATCACCAATATTTGTTATAAGCACCAACTCAATATTATTCACAACAATGAGTTCGTAGATAACACAAGTGGCCACTTCTTTATGCGCACCGAGCTGGAAGGCTATTTCAATGATGAAACCTTGCTTGCCGATTTAGACCAAGCCCTGCCACCAAATACGAAACGTAAGCTTGTTGATTCGTCTCGCAAGCGTGTTGTGATACTCGTGACCAAGGAAGCACACTGCCTTGGCGACATTCTAATGAAGAACTTCGATGGCAGCTTAGACGTTGAAATTGCGGCCGTTGTCGGTAACTACGACATTCTACAAAGCCTAACCGAGCGTTTTGACATCCCTTACCACCATGTTTCTCACGAAGGGCTAAACCGTGAAGAACATGAGAAGAAGATGCTAGAAGTGATTGACCAGTACGAGGCGGATTACCTTGTTTTGGCTAAGTACATGCGAGTGCTGACACCAGGTTTTGTTGAAAAATACCACCACAAGATCATCAATATCCACCACAGCTTCTTGCCAGCATTTATTGGCGCGAAGCCATACCAACAAGCGTATGAGCGCGGCGTGAAGATCATTGGCGCAACGGCACACTTTGTGACGAATGATTTGGATGAAGGTCCAATCATCAAGCAAGATGTTACCCCTGTGGATCACAACTTCAGCGCGAAAGACATGGCACAAGCCGGTCGTGACGTAGAGAAGAATGTATTAAGTAAGGCGTTAAACAAGGTGATCAATGATCATGTGTTTGTTTACGGCAACAAGACTGTAATTCTGTAAATCGGATATTCGATTTCCGGTAAGACTTCCAGTTAGAACCCAATAAAAAACGCGCAATAGGGAAAGCCCATCGCGCGTTTTTTGTATCTGATGATCAGACTCGCTTTGAGAGATTCCCGACTACGCTCCTTCGTCGCTATCGGGAATGACGAACTCGGTGATGAACCTTCGAGCTATAGGCTCTAACATACGCTCTCGAACGCTCAGTCTGTCACTATCCAAAGATAGACTCTGGAAAATTTCATCGAACACCCCGTCATTCCGACGAACCAAGGCGAGATCAGGAATCTCTTTCCTAGCAACTCTCTATTCAAATTAAGCCTGTTCTGATTCCACAATCTTCTTCAAAGAGTGTGGATGCAGCTTGATGCAAATCCCTTGATGTTTAAAAGCCACTGTTGGGTTATTCAAGCGTTCACCCTCGCCTTTCGGGCTAGAGAGTTTGATCTTAACGCCTTGCTCACCCAGCGTTTCAAAGTTAGCAGCGAACTGCGGGTAAGTTTCTTTAAGATCCGCTAGATACTCATCAGCTGTTTGGGCATGAGAAGGAATCACAAACTCTACATGTTCCCAATCTTGGCTTGGGTAAATCTTACCTTCTGCTGGATATGGCAGCTCCAAACATTCAATTTTCCAGCCAAGGCTTTGCAAGGGTTCATCGAAAGCCAACACCACAATTGGACGACCATTAATCATCGCCTCAGAAATCGTAGAGCCGTACTCAGACCACGCTTGATGGGCAGATTTCGCTAGCTCAGTGTCATTGATTCGCAGCGCAATATGATCCGCTTGAGCAAAGCTTAAATCCAAACCTAATGTATTTCCTAGGCTCTCGATTTTTGCCATAAAAGTATCAAGGCGGGCGATCATTTGTTGTGGTTCTAGTTCAGCTTGCTTCAGGCTCATCATCATTGTCTGTGTTCTCCAAATAATGGCTGCATGTTATCAGTTTTGCCTTTTGCAACAAGCGTTGCTTTTACAAAAAACACTCAATAACTATGTTCTTTTCGCTCCTTAAACATGCAAACGCGTCTTGCTAAAAGTCGATTGTCAAAAACCACTCAGGAAATGTTAATTTTCTATCAATTCGACCTATAAGAAACCGCACAAAATTGGTATGATTACCGCCATTTCTGTGAACTTAAACAGAGTCTGCTGCTGATTTTGGCATTAAATCGTTAACTAGAAGCATAATTAACCAATTTAATGACCAAGAATTAACGGCCACTCTTATCATCCTTGAATTGAAGGAAACGCGTGTGAATATCCAAGCACTTATTAATGACAAAGTATCTCAGGCTCTAGAAGCCGCTGGCGCACCTGCAGGCTCTCCTGCTGCTGTTCGTCAATCTGCAAAACCACAGTTTGGTGACTACCAAGCAAACGGCGTTATGGGCGTTGCTAAACGACTAGGCACTAACCCACGAGAATTTGCTCAAAAAGTATTGGACGTTCTAAACCTAGACGGTATCGCGTCTAAAGTTGAAATCGCAGGTCCGGGTTTCCTAAACATCTTCCTAGATGAAGCTTTCCTAGCCAAACAAGCAGACGCAGCATTGGCTGACTCTCGCCTTGGTGTTGCCGTTGCTGAAACGCAAACTATTGTTGCGGATTACTCTGCGCCAAACGTTGCTAAAGAAATGCACGTTGGTCACCTACGTTCAACTATCATCGGTGATGCAGTAGTTCGTACTCTAGAATTTCTAGGCCACAACGTTATCCGCGCTAACCACATCGGTGACTGGGGTACTCAATTCGGTATGCTTATCGCAAACCTTGAGCGCGTTCAGGCTGAGTCTGGTGAAGTTTCAATGGAACTTGCTGACCTTGAAGGCTTCTACCGTGAATCTAAAAAGCTCTACGATGAAGACGAAGAGTTCGCAGTTAAAGCACGTGGCTACGTTGTTAAACTGCAAAGCGGCGACGAGTTCTGCGCAGAGATGTGGAAGAAGCTTGTTGACGTAACAATGATTCAAAACCAACGCAACTACGATCGTCTAAACGTGTCTCTAACACGTGATGACGTAATGGGCGAAAGCATGTACAACCACATGCTTCCAACTATTGTTGCGGACCTGAAAGAGCAAGGTCTTGCTAAAGAAGATGACGGCGCACAAGTTGTATTCCTAGACGAATACAAAAACAAAGATGGTGACCCAATGGGCGTTATCATCCAGAAACGCGACGGCGGCTTCCTTTACACAACAACCGACATTGCTTGTGCAAAATACCGTTTTGAAGAACTAGGCGCAGACCGCGTTCTTTACTTCATCGACTCACGTCAACACCAGCACCTAATGCAAGCTTGGACTATCGTTCGTAAAGCAGGTTACATCCCAGAATCTGTTTCTCTTGAGCACCACGCATTCGGCATGATGCTAGGTAAAGACGGTAAACCATTCAAGACTCGTGCAGGCGGTACTGTTCGTCTTGCTGATCTTCTTGATGAAGCCGAAGTTCGTGCAGCGCAGCTAATCGAATCTAAGAACCCAGAACTAGCAGAAGACGAGAAGAAAGCGATCGCGAACACTGTTGCTATGGCAGCGGTTAAGTACGCAGACCTTTCTAAGCACCGCACTACTGACTACGTGTTCGATTGGGACAACATGCTTGCATTCGAAGGCAACACAGCACCATACATGCAGTACGCATACACTCGTGTTGCTTCTGTATTTGCTAAAGCTGGCATTTCTATGGACTCGCTTGAAGGTGAAATCAAAATCACTGAAGAGAAAGAGAAAGCGCTTATCGCGAAACTTCTACAGTTTGAAGAAGCAGTACAGTCTGTTGCTCGTGAAGGTCAACCACACATCATGTGTAGCTACCTATTCGAACTAGCTGGTCAATTCTCTAGCTTCTACGAAGCTTGCCCTATCCTAGTTGCTGAAGACAAAGCTGTTAAGCAGAGCCGTCTGAAGCTTGCTGCACTAACAGCGAAGACGATCAAGCAAGGTCTATCGCTTCTAGGCATCGACACTCTAGAGCGTATGTAAGCGATTCGAGATTCGAGATTCGAGATTCGAGATTCGAGATTCGAGATTCGAGAAAATTAGAAAGGTTGACGTGAAAGCGTCAACCTTTTTTTGTCTGGAGGTTTGTTTACTCGATTATTTAAGCGATTAGCTAACCTACACAGCAAGAGATCTCCTATTACGCTCATTCGTCGCTCTAGGAGATGACGAGAATAGGTGTAGTGAATCCAAGACAACATCAATGATGCGCCATCAAACCACACCAAATCGTTATCCCTCTTCTCACCATCATTCCCTACAGTGAGGGACGAACGTGATAGGGAATCTGCTTATTGAGAACGTAAGCCCTAGCCACATTCAAACTCCGACCTTATACTCATGTAAAACAATTAATTGGAAAGATCATGAGCTTCGAACTTCACCCGCAACTTGCGAAAGACACCACACTTATCGGCGAATTTCCACTGAGCTTAGCCCTGCTACACAAAGATAACGCAGTGCCTTGGGTTATCTTGGTACCAAAACGTGCCAACCTAAAAGAGTTGCACCACTTACCAATGAAAGAGCAACAGCAGTTCCTACATGAATCTCAGGCGGTAAGCCAAGCATTAGAAGCAACGTTCCAACCAGACAAATTGAACCTTGGTGCGCTGGGTAATATGGTGCCACAACTGCACATCCACCATATTGCACGCTTCAAAGACGACATTGCTTGGCCCGGCCCAGTATGGGGTAATACAAAAGGCGAACAGCGCAGTGAAGAAGATCAAGCCGCTATCCTGACTCGTATCCAAAACGTTCTGTCACTGAGCTCTATCTTCAAGAAAGCATAATTCGAGTTCATCTCATTGAGCTTTAAAGCAAAACACTTCAGAAAAGACACATAACAAAAAGCCGCTCATCTTAGATAAGCGGCTTTGTCATTTTCTAATCTCGCCTTTTTCAACGAGAGTCTGAAGACCGAACTACATCATCACGTTAAGCGACAAACCATCTTGTTTGCTGATGGTGTAGCGAATACGCGTTGTATGACCATGCTTATTCGTATCGACCAAGCGAGAAACTTTCCCTTTCTTGACCCAAACACTCAGCATCGCATCGACGCCATCTTCACTCATGCCAAACTTTGCAGCGAGCTCTTTACGAGCCGCAACGCCGTGGCTATCAATGTATTGATGAAGTTCAGTTAAAATCATACTACTTGCACCTCTAGTGCTTTCTGCTTACTGCCCACTTTCTTGAAGACGCGATACGTCACCACAAAACCACCAGCAATCGCCACCATCCATACTGCACTTGTCACAGGATGCGCAGCAAAGTTTGCCGCTTGGTAGTAGAAAGTCGCACCAAAGTAACCAAGAGCCATCGTCCAAACCGCGATGAAGCGTGCAAACGTCTGACCAAATTCACGAACATAAGCACCCATCGCGGCCACACAAGGCGTGTAAAGCAGGATAAGAATCAAGTAAGCGAATGCCGCATGACCAGATACAAACTTGTCTTTCAAGTTACCAAAGATAGAGGTATCGACTTCTTGGTCAGCTGCTACAGAATTAGAGTCAGACAAGTCGCCAACTTCAATACCTAATGGATCTGAGTAGCTCAATCCGGCTAGGTTTTCAGGGATCGTCATTACCGCTTCTTGCAGGCTTGCTGCTAAGTCAAACTCAGCTGCTTCTTCATCAGAAGGCGTTGTATATAGGCTATTTAATGTACCAACAACGGCTTCTTTAGCGAAAATACCTGTGATGATACCAACCGTTGCAGGCCAGTTCTCTTCAGTAATACCAATTGGTTGGAATACAGGTGTTACAACTTGAGCTGCTCTAGACAGTACTGAGTTTTCGCTATCTTCGTTACCAAAGCTGCCGTCCATACCTAGAGAGTTTAGGAAGCTAAGAATAGCCACAACCATCACGATTGTTTTACCTGCACCAAGTACGAAACGCTTCAGCTTCTGCCAAGTTTTCAACATTACGTTTTGCACTGTCGGCAATTCGTAATCTGGCATTTCCATCACTAAGCTATCACTGCTACCTGGGTAGATCGTGTTTTTCAGGAACAAACCCGTAAATACAGAAGCAACGATACCCATGATGTACAGAGCGAATACTACGTTTTGTCCTGCACCTGGGAAGAACGCCGCCGCGAACAGTGCGTATACCGGTAAACGAGCACCACATGACATAAACGGCGCCATTGATGCTGCTAGTTTACGTTCGCGCTCTTGGTCAAGAGTACGAGTTGCCATGATTGAAGGCACGTTACAACCAAAGCCCAGTACAAGTGGGACAAATGCTTTACCCGGTAAACCAATCTTCTGCATCACTTTATCAAGTACAAATGCAGCACGAGCCATGTAGCCTGAGCTTTCTAGTACCGCTAAGAATAGGTAAAGCGCTGCGATCACAGGAATAAAGGTCGCAACCGTTTGGATACCGCCGCCAATACCATCAGCAAGTACAGTGACTAACCAAACTGGTAAATGGCCATCTAATAAGTGGTGTCCACCATCAACTAATATTGCTCCAACACCAATATCGAAGAAGTCGATAAACGCACTACCGATATTGATAGAGAACATGAACATTAGGTACATGATAACGAAGAAGAAAGGAATACCGACCCATTTGTTCAAAATGAATTGGTCTGCTTTCTCTGTAAAGTTACGGCTTAGTTTGCCTTCGCTGCGACGAACACGTTTACAAAGGTCATGTAAGAAAGTGTATTTAGCGTCAGCAACAGCAAGGTCAATATCGAAATCGGCACCAAGACGCACGCTATCAATTTGAGTGCGAGTTTGTGGGGCTAAACCATTCAATACCAAGTAATCATTTTCTAAAGCACGAATCGCTAGCGCTCGGTGAGATACGTCAGCATCATCAAATTGTGACTCAACAGAAGGGATAAGAGCTTCTAACGCGGCATCGTAATCAATAGAGATAGGGTCAAGGCTCACACCTTGAACAAGCAGTTTATGCAGACGCTCTTTAAAGCGAACCACTTGACCTTTATCGTTTGCAGACAAGCTTAGAACTGGGCAACCTAGCTCTTTCTCTAGTGCTTTAAGGTTAATCACCTGACGTTCGCGCTTTAATACATCCATTTTGTTCAACACAACGATCATTGGGCGACCCAACTCACGCAGCTGTAATGTCATATATAAGCTTCGTTCTAGACAGCTAGCGTCGACAACATTGATGATCACATCTGCTGGGTGAGTTAAAACAGCGCGAGACGCGATAGACTCATCGATGCTGTTCGCATCATTACCACTGTCTAGTGCGTAGATACCCGGTAAATCCGTTAGTTGAAACTGATCACCAGCGTGCGAGTATAAACCCGTCTTCTTTTCAACAGTGACACCAACCCAGTTACCAACGTGCTGCTTAGCACCAGTCAGTGCGTTGAACAGTGTTGTTTTACCACTATTCGGGTTACCAACGGTAAGAACTTGATAATCCATTTAGATAACCTCGATTTGTTCTGCAATGCTTTCACGAATGGCGATAGAAACACCTCTCACTTCAACTTGAAGCGGATCACCCATAGGTGCACGGCGGATAAGCGTCACCTCGGTTTTTGGCAACATACCCATGACCATAAGTTTCTTCCTTACGTCTGGTGTTAAACCTGTTAGTGCAACAATAGAAGCCGCCTTTCCTTGCTCTAGTTGTGAGAGTTTCATAAGTACCCAATTCGTGACTGATAATGAGAAAGATTGTTATTAACGCCATGATACACATACATGCCCACAATTCTATTGTGTGAAATCAATGTTTTCGAAAATACATACTCGTAAGTTTCGTTAAAAACGTTTACGTCAAAAACGTTACTTTCAACAACTAGCGAGAACTACCTCACTAGTACAAACCCTCCCAAACAAAAACAAATCATTAATTATCAACCACTTGAGGAAATGTCGGTTTTCTCATAGGTATCTGTCGTTAATTTTATAAGTAAAATAAGTAGCTGGACGTATAGTTACTCCATCGAAGAGAAACTACTTCTCTTTAATTTTATTCCAGAGGTGATATGGCTTTGCTATATCACTCCGGCAGCAAGCGAAGGTGTCGTTGGCACCCGTGGTATAGTCCCCCCGGCTATGCCACGATATTTTTTTTCTTCCCTTTGTTTTATCCCAACAACCTTTTTAAACTCCCCATTTATCTCGTATCTCGTATCTCGTATCTCGTATCTCGTATCTCGTATCTCGTATCTCGTATCTCGTATCTCGTATCTCGTAGAAGCATAAAAAAGCCCCAACACGAATGTCGAGGCTAAAGTATCTTTATTTATGTTCTAGCTGAGTATCCGCTGCGTGCTACTCTTCGTTGTTTTCAGCAAACTTAGATGGTGACATGCCAAAGTGGTGCTTAAACCTTTGACTGAAATAGGAAGGGTCATTGAACCCCGAATCAAACGCCACATCAGAGATCTTCTCTCCAGCGAGTAAGCGCTCACACGCATGCTCTAGACGTACTTCATTCAAGTGCTCTTTGAAGGTCTTGTTGTAAGCCGATTTAAAGCGTCTCTGTAAGCTTCTCTCAGACATAAACAAATACTTAGCGGCAGTTGCAGTACTGAACTCGGCATCAGCGTAGTTTTCACTCACAAGCTGCGACACTCTGTTCTTCCACTCTTGTTCCACTGTCAGTTTTTGTTGCTCTGGTGTTGAGGCGGCAAGCTTAATGGTTTCAATCTGTTCAATTGTGCTGGCTTCAAGATTGTCGAGTACTTGATACTCAATTGGCCACGAAAGCTGAACCTTATTTTGAGACTCCGAAACCAAGGCATTAAGCTCACCACCGCTCTGATTCATCAATAGCGGCAGCTTTTCGATGTTAAGGTCGGTCGACTTTCCGGTATTGTCACCCATGCTTGATGCCAGTTTAGGGAAAGGCATCCCATGATCTCGAATGGTCACAACAAGATGCTCCTTAACCTCTTCAACCAGAACCACCATACTCTGCGACTTAAAGTTTCTCTTGATGATGCTCGCAACCAAGCTATTGAAGATAATATCGAGATTAAAATACAGCAACGAGACATATCGTTGTTTTGTTTCGACTTTAATATCCAATTCAATACCGGCTTTGGTTAAGTCATCCTGCCAAGCTTTGAGTACCGCCTCTAAGATTAAAATTATATCGTAACAAACTTGCCCTTTCCCTTGGGGGGTATTGCTCAATTGCGCTAAGCCATTTTTCAAGGTTAGAATCGGCGACTTCCCGAGCTCGTCATTCCAATTCGGGAGCATCGCAGCAATATGATTCACTTCAGAAGAGAGTTCATTGGCAGTGTGAGACACAAGCGCATTCTTCACGGATAGCTGCTTTTTAAGCTGTTGATTAGTCGCGAGTAATATCCGGCTTTGGTGTCTCAATTGGTCTGTCTTCAGTGCAACTTGCGCTTTTAAGTGCCGGTTGGCAAAAGTGACATAACGCGAACGCCAAAAGACTAAGATAGTCACAACGCCAATCAGTAATATAAGAGAGCTTGCTGCAGCCCAATTGGTCAGATACCAAGGTTCTGCAATCGAAAAGCTTCGATTGGTTGACACAAAGCGATAATGGGAGTCCTTAACCGGCTTCACTTCAAGTGTGTAATCCCCAGGAAGAAGATGATCGAGCGTTAACAAGCCCCCTTCAAACTCACTCCAAGGTTCATCGTCGCTCAGTCGGTATTCCATCGCAGGTGCGAACGTTGCTGGTAAGATACCTAGCTTAAACCCCATCGATGAACCATAAGGAATCTCATCCAGCTCTGCCATTTTCCCGCCAAGTGATACCGTTTGTTGGTCGACACTTATCTTACTCAACAAGGCACGGCTATGAGGTGTAGTTGATACCAGTAACTCGTTAGATAACGCGCTGACTACACCATACTTTGAGCCGAAAACAAGCCTCGAAGGTTGGCTATCTTGACTGTAAAAAAGAGCACACGCTCCTGCCGCCAGTTCATTGGTGATCAAACCAAATGGCGAACCTATGTGTTTATGCAGTTGCCCATCCAATCCGTAATAACTGATGCCTTTCGAAGAGCCTAACCAAACACCATTGTCATCGCTTATCAGGCAGTTGGGGCTAATATTGTCTTCAACAAGAGTGATTTCTTGAATAATAGAGCTGTCATCCGGGATTCGATACACGCCATAACTGCTCGCAAACCACTGCGCTCCATCCTTCGCTTTTTCAATATCGACGACTTTGCCAAACCGTTCGCTGGAACGACTAAAGCTAATTCGTTTATCAATGAACGAGTAGAAGCCATGATCCGTTCCTATATAGATGCGACCTAGCAAGCCTACATTGAGAGCGGTGATCTTCGCAGGCAAGAACTTGTCGACTAACCAGTCAGTGCCATAACTCGTCAGTTTCATGGTTTCGATAGATAACGAATAGAGGTTTTGCCCAGAGGTCATCCAAAGAACGTTATCGGCTTGAAGCGCAAGGTTTTCAACACGCACTCCCTCAATTGGCCTTGGTAAATCAAGGGCTTCGGGTTGTAGTGTTTCCGTATTTAGACTGATGATACCTTGTTCGGTCGCCAACCAAATGGAAGAGCCAAAGATCTCAAAATCATTAACAGGGTTAGAGTAAACACGAATTGGGTTCTCTTCACTTTCAGAATCAACCAAGTAGAGCCCCATTGAAGACGCGACCCAAGATAACTGGTCACTGACAGGCAGTACTTTATTGATCACCACACTACTCGAATGCATGCCCATTCCAGTTAGGGGTGTTCTCGAGAAGGTTTTGCTGAACAGTGAGAAGTATCGGATACCGTTGTTTGTCGCAACCCACATACCACCAGCATGATCGTTTATCAACGAATATATTTTCTCACCCGGTAACGAGAAGTCTTGACTAGCGGCTTGTTCGAATGGAGTAATTTGTCCCGTAATAAAGTTGTAGCTAATAAGGCCGTGCTCTGTACCAATCCAATACTGGTCCGAAGTTTCGGCCAACGAGAGAACATGCGACCCTTTAACGATGGTCTCTTTGTCTGGGTTCGCGAGATCAACAATCACAGCACCATTTAAAGTACCGATCACTAACTCACGTCGAGCATTCGAAAAATAAACCGTCTCAATATGGTTTTTGTCTGATGCGGTGACATGGGTAAACTCTTGATTCTCTGAAAGGTAAACGCCAGAACTGGTCGCTAGCACCCACTTTGATAGTACCCACTCAGCGTCGTTAATCGCAATGTCACTGCTGTTATTGTATCGGTACAGTTTAAGTAGAGAGTAGGTGTTGAATTCTAAAGATTGAGTGTTGTAGGTATAGAAATTACTGCCGTCAGTAACCCAAATATAATCGCCTGATGCACCGATATTCGCTATTTCAGCGCCGGGACTTAGGCTAAACGCCAATTCGTTGCCAATTCCAGGGTTATGTCGATAGACCTCATTGTCGAAAAATGTCCAAAACTCATCGTTCAGAAAGGCGACTCTTTCCGAAGAAAATTGCAGTAAGCTTCCCTTGCGAGGGAATAGAGTTCGACCATCGTAAAAGAGTACTTTTCCATGCACATCATGAACCCAGAGCCCACCTCCGGCACCTAAATACAAGTTTTTAGCCGCAAGGAAATTCCCTTGCGCTTGAGCGGGCAAAGGATAGAAAACGGAGGGCGAGGTATTTACCGCTAGAACGCTAAATGAAATGCTCATTAACATGAACATTTTGAAGATAATTCGATACAACTCTTAATCCTGAACAGCAACAACACATGAAATTTTGGGTACCACAACGTCTTATCGTTGCTAAACCAAAAACTGAGTTTTTTTGTGCTTATTATTATCTTTCCATTTTAGCGGAAATTAGAAAAGGAGAAAGGAGGTTTGTTATTTGTTAGGAGGTTTTATCTTAGCGGTCACGAAAATGCCGCAAAAAGCGGCATGATTCATAAATTAACGAGAGCAAAGTAGAGTAAAGAATACTCGTTTATGACTTACTTCTCGTCTAAGCAACTTGTATAGCTATCTGTAAGTTGCTGAAGAAAATCGAAATAGCTTCCACTCTTCACTTCAACTGTTGAACCGATAGGGTCAAGCTGACCTTGTTTTGCGTTACTTCCGCGCGTCACTGATTCAATCACAGCAGGAGTGAATTGAGGCTCAGAAAACACACATTGAACGTTTTCACGTACTATCGTTTTCTTAATAGCGATCAGGCTTTTTGCACCCGGCTTACGCTCTGGGCTCACCGTAAAGTGACCTAAGTTATTTAGCTCAAACTCTTGCTCAAAGTAACCATACGCGTCATGAAAAACGTAGTAACCTTTGTCTTTCACGGGTGCAAGTTGCTCTCGAATAGACTGTTGCTTCTCTTTCAATGCAATCAGGAATGAATCGAGATTCTCTTGGTACGCCATTGCGTTGTCTGGATCAGATTCAATCAACTTAGCTGAGATGTATTTTGCAGCTACTTCAACTTGCTCGATACCTAACCAAAAATGCGGGTCATGGCTACCGTGGTGGTGCCCTTCATGTGCATCGTGGTCATGCTCTTCGTGTCCGAACTCTCGCAAGTTGATTCCGGGAATATCACTGATCTTGATAACATTTTCTTTTGAACCAATCACCTTAGTCAGAAAGGCTTCTAGGTCAGGGCCGAACCAGATGACCATATCGGCACTATGAACTTTTTTGACATCCGATGGCTTAAGCGCATAATCATGCGGCGAAGCATTGCTGTTCATCAACACATCCGGCTCACTAACGCCTTGCGTTAATTCTGTCACAATCATTTGAATTGGTTTAAAGCTTGTTAGAATAGTATTGGCACTTGCGACACTTGGCGCTAAAAGCAAAGTAGCAAGTATAAAAGATGAACGTGACATAATCCCTCGATAATAGAAAAGTAGCTTAGGCTTGAGGTAAATGTTACATTATAACATTAGCGAATTGCAAATGAGTTCTATTCATGGATAACTTAATCCAACTAGATTCTGTGAGCGTCGAATTTGACGGTCGAAAAGTTCTAGACAACATCTCTCTAAATTTAGAGCGCGGCAGAATCACCACCCTGATTGGGCCAAACGGTGCAGGAAAGTCGACATTAGTAAAAGTGGTACTGGGTTTACAGACCAAATTTTCAGGCACAATAACAAAAGCTAAAAAACTGAAAATTGGCTATGTACCACAAAAATTAAAGCTCAATGATTCCCTACCGCTCAACGTAGAGCGTTTTCTAAAACTCACTGGCAATTTCAGTCAGCAAGAGATCCTTGAAGCATTGAAGCTTGTTGGTGCTGAACATCTGCAGAAGAGTAACATGCACCAGCTATCTGGCGGAGAAAACCAACGTGTGCTCATTGCTCGTTCATTGCTAAGAAGACCAGATCTACTGGTTCTCGATGAACCGGCTCAAGGCGTCGACGTTCAAGGGCAAATAGACCTTTATGACTTGATTGACACCATTCGCCACCGCTTTGGTTGTGCCGTATTTATGGTTTCACACGATCTGCATTTAGTGATGGCAAAAACAGACGATGTTATCTGTTTACACCACCACATCTGTTGCTCAGGCGCACCTGCAGACATCAAACACCATCCTTCGTATATTGCGCTCTTTGGCACCGCGACCCAAGAGACGCTAGCGTTTTATCATCACCAACACGAACATCACCATCATGATCTCGCAGGCCAGCCTGTCGAAGGCGACGTGCATGAATGTTCAAACCATAAACACGGACACCACTAATGCTTGAGTTTCTTCTTCCCTCTATTTTGGCGGGTTTGGGTATTGCACTAATTGCAGGCCCACTAGGTTCATTCGTGGTGTGGCGTAAGATGGCTTACTTTGGTGACACGCTTGCTCACGCTTCTTTGATGGGCTTAGCACTTGGCTTTCTGTTCAACATTAACTTGTATTTCGCGCTGCTGATTTGTTGTTTGATGCTGGCCGTGTTGCTAGTGACTTTACAAAAACAAAAGCTGGTCGCGACCGATACCCTACTCGGTATTTTGGCGCACAGTGCGCTATCACTTGGTTTGGTTGCTGTCAGTTTCTTAGATAACGTTCGTGTTGACCTAATGAGCTACCTATTTGGTGACTTGCTGGCAGTATCTCCAACGGATTTAGTGTTCATCTATGCGGGTGCTGCTGTGATTGGATTAGTACTTGCTATCTTTTGGCGACCACTACTATCAACGACGGTTAACGAAGATCTCGCGGCGGTTGATGGCATCAACATTGATTTAATGCGTCTGATTCTGATGCTATTGGTCGGTATCGTGATTGCTGTCGGTATGAAGTTTGTTGGTGCGTTAATCATGACATCGCTACTGATTATTCCTGCAGCAACGGCAAGGAAGTTATCGAGCACACCTGAGCAGATGGCCTTCCTTGCATCAATTATTGGCTCTATCGCTGTATTCGGTGGATTAAGCTTGTCTTGGTTCTATGATACGCCTGCTGGCCCGTCTGTGGTTATCAGTGCGGCAGCAATGTTTATGCTATCTCAAATGGTTAGAAGTCGAGCTTAGCACTTAGCAGTACGATCTCGTATCTCGAAAACATAAAAAAGGCTTGGTCAGTGACCAAGCCTTTTTAATATCGTTTCAATTAACTTCTATCTCAATCGATAAAAGCCAGCTGATTACCAACCCGTGATTTCACGTAGGCCTTTACCGATGTCAGCAAGAGACTTAACAGTCTTAACGCCTGCTGCTTCTAGTGCTGCGAATTTATCTTCAGCAGTACCTTTACCGCCAGAGATGATTGCGCCTGCGTGGCCCATACGCTTGCCCGGAGGAGCAGTAACACCAGCGATGTAAGATACAACTGGCTTAGTTACGTTTGCTTTGATGAACTCAGCCGCTTCTTCTTCCGCAGTACCACCGATTTCACCAATCATTACGATTGCTTCAGTTTCTGGGTCTTCTTGGAAAAGTTTTAGGATATCAATGAAGTTTGAACCTGGGATAGGGTCACCACCGATACCAACACATGTAGACTGACCAAAGCCTTCATCTGTTGTTTGCTTAACTGCTTCGTACGTCAGAGTACCGCTGCGAGATACTATGCCTACTTTACCCTTCTTGTGGATGTGACCAGGCATGATACCAATCTTACACTCGTCTGGAGTGATAAGACCTGGACAGTTAGGACCGATCATGCGAACGCCAGTTTCTTCTAGCTTCACTTTAACGTCGATCATATCTGTTGTAGGGATACCTTCAGTGATCGTTACGATCAGTTCGATACCTGCATCAATCGCTTCTAGGATTGCATCTTTACAGAAAGGAGCTGGTACGTAGATAACTGTTGCTGTTGCGCCAGTTACTTCTACCGCTTCACGTACTGTGTTGAATACTGGAAGGCCTAGGTGAGTTTGACCACCTTTACCAGGTGAAACACCACCAACCATTTGCGTACCGTATGCGATAGCTTGGTCTGAGTGGAATGTACCTTGACCGCCAGTGAAACCCTGACAGATTACTTTAGTGTCTTTGTTAATTAATACAGACATTATTTAGCCTCCGCAGCAGCAACAACTTTCTGAGCAGCATCTGTTAGAGATTCAGCTGCAATGATATCAACATCAGAATTAGCAAGTACTTCGCGACCTAGGTCTGCGTTTGTACCTTCTAGACGAACAACTACAGGAACTGTTACGCCGACTTCTTTAACTGCACCGATAATACCTTCAGCGATCATGTCACAACGAACGATGCCACCGAAAATGTTTACGAGTACTGCTTTAACATTGTCATCAGAAAGGATGATCTTGAATGCTTCAGCTACACGCTCTTTAGTCGCGCCGCCGCCTACATCAAGGAAGTTTGCTGGCTTGCCGCCGTGTAGGTTTACGATATCCATCGTACCCATCGCAAGGCCTGCACCGTTAACCATACAGCCAACGTTGCCATCTAGTGCTACGTAGTTCAGTTCCCACTGTGCTGCGTGTGCTTCGCGCTCATCTTCTTGAGATGGATCGTGCATTTCACGTAGTTTAGGCTGACGGTACATCGCGTTTGAGTCGATGTTGATCTTACCGTCTAGACAAAGCAGGTTGCCTTCGCCAGTAATGACAAGCGGGTTGATTTCTAGTAGAGCTAGGTCGTACTGAGAGAACATTTTGCCAAGACCCATGAAGATCTTAACGAACTGTTTGATTTGATCGCCAACTAGACCAAGTTTGAACGCAAGTTCACGGCCTTGGTAAGCTTGAGGGCCTACTAGAGGATCGATCGCTGATTGGTGAATCAACTCTGGAGTTTCTTCAGCGATTTTCTCAATGTCCACACCGCCTTCAGTTGACGCCATGAATACAATTTTACGCGTTGCGCGGTCAACAACAGCACCTAGGTAAAGTTCGTTAGCAATGTTTGATGCTTCTTCAACTAGGATCTTTGTTACAGGCTGACCATTAGCGTCTGTTTGGTAAGTCACTAGGTTTTTACCTAGCCACTTTTGTGCAAACTCTTTAACGCCTTCTTTGGTGTCATGTAGCTCTACGCCGCCCGCTTTACCGCGGCCACCAGCATGTACTTGACACTTAACGACTTTCTTGGCTGTACTGATACGACCTGCAGCTTCGAAAGCTTCTTGTGCAGTATCACATGCGAAACCTTCTGGTACAGGCAAACCGAATTCTGCAAACAGCTGTTTGGCTTGGTATTCATGCAAATTCATTTTGATATTCCGTTTATTTTCCCTTAAGGGATTATTATTTCCATAACGACACAGTTTCCTGTGTTACGTCTGTAGGGTCTTCTCAAAACAACTGCTGTCCATTTTCTAATGGCTTTACAGTTCAATTGAAGGCCAGACGTTGAGCAGCCTAGCCTTTGCAACTTTTTACGTCTAGCTAACGGGGTTAACTAGACGTTTTAGCGATACTAAACGTCTAATAGCAGACGTGCAGGATCTTCTAGAAGCTCTTTGATGGTCACTAGGAAGCCAACTGATTCACGGCCATCGATTAGACGGTGGTCGTAAGAAAGCGCTAGGTACATCATTGGTAGAATCTCTACCTTGCCATCAACAGCCATTGGACGGTCTTGGATTTTGTGCATACCCAAAATTGCCGCTTGAGGTGGGTTGATGATTGGCGTAGACATTAGAGAACCAAATACACCACCGTTTGTGATAGTGAAGTTACCACCCATCAGTTCATCAACCGTTAGCTTGCCGTCACGGCCTTTGATTGCTAGCTCTTTGATGCCTTTTTCGATATCAGCGAAACCTAGTGTGTCACAGTCTTTAAGTACTGGAGTCACTAGACCACGTGGCGTAGATACCGCCATGCTGATGTCGAAGTAGTTGTGGTAAACGATATCTGTACCATCAATAGAAGCGTTCACTTCTGGGAAACGTTTTAGCGCTTCTGTTACTGCTTTCACGTAGAAAGACATGAAGCCAAGACGCGTGTCGTGACGCTTCTCGAATTGGTCTTTGTACTGCTTACGAAGGTCCATGATTGGCTTCATGTTCACTTCGTTGAAAGTAGTCAGCATTGCTGTGCTGTTTTTCGCTTCTAGAAGACGGTTTGCAACTGTCTTACGTAGGCGAGTCATAGGCACGCGTTTTTGGCTGCGAGCCGCTGCTGGCGCTTCAACTGCTGGTGCAGATGCTGCTGCCGGAGCCGCTTTCGCTGCTGCTAGGTGTGCGTCGATGTCTTCACGAGTAATACGACCACCAACACCAGTGCCTTTAACGTCAGCTGGTTGTAGGTTGTGCTCAGCAAGCAGGCGACGAACAGCTGGGCTTAGCGCGTCGTTGTTCTCTTCTGTTAGCGCAGCTTTATGGCGCTTATCAGGAGATGCTTCTGTATCTTCAGTGGTGTCTTTCGTTGGTTCACCAGCGACAGCACCCGGCTTGATTTTAGCCAGAAGCTGCTTAGAAAGTACCGTAGCACCCTCTTCTTCGATGATAGCTTCCAGAACACCCGCTTCAGGAGCCGGTACTTCTAGAACTACTTTATCTGTTTCGATATCTACAATGACTTCATCACGTGCAACCGCTTCGCCCGGTTTTTTGTGCCAAGTAGCAACTGTTGCATCAGCCACAGATTCAGGTAAATCTGGAACCAGAATTTCAATTGTCATGTGCGTATTTTCCTTTTACTTCTAGTTCTTAAGTAGGGTCAAAGCGTCGTCAACTAACGCTTTTTGTTGTTTCAAGTGTACTGACATATAGCCAACAGCTGGTGATGCTGATGCAGGACGACCTGCGTATTGAATATCAGCACCTACTGGGATAGCAGCTCGGAAATTATGTTGGCTACTGTACCAAGCACCTTGGTTTTGTGGCTCTTCTTGACACCAAACGTAATCGACTACATTTGTGTATTGTGCGATGGCAGCTCTCACATCCTCATAAGGGAACGGGTAAAGTTGCTCAATACGTACAATAGCGACATCGTCTTGCTCGTTCTTACGTCTTTGGTCAAGCAGGTCAAAGTAAACCTTACCTGAACAGAACACGACGCGTTTTACGTTCTCAGGCGCCAGGTCATCAATTTCTGCGATAGCTGGTTGGAACGTGCCTTCTGCCAAATCTTCAAGAGAAGAAGTACACAGAGGGTGACGAAGCAATGACTTAGGTGACATTACAATCAGTGGACGACGCATTGGTCGAACAACCTGACGGCGAATCATGTGGTAAACCTGAGCTGGTGTTGAAGGAACAACAACCTGCATGTTTTGTTCAGCACATAACTGAAGGTAACGCTCAAGACGTGCAGAAGAGTGCTCCGGGCCTTGGCCTTCATAACCGTGAGGAAGCAGCATAGTTAGACCACATAGACGTGCCCACTTTTGCTCACCTGATGAAATGAATTGGTCGATAACAACTTGTGCACCGTTTGCGAAGTCACCAAATTGAGCTTCCCAAAGGGTTAGACCGCTTGGCTCTGCTGTCGCGTAACCATACTCAAATGCGAGTACCGCTTCTTCAGATAACACAGAGTCAAACACTTGGAATGGCCCTTGTTTATCATGAATGTTCGCAAGAGGAACATACGTGCTTGCATCTGATTGATTGTGCAGTACTGAGTGACGGTGGAAGAACGTACCACGACCTGAATCTTGGCCTGAGATACGAATACGCTTACCGTCGTCAACAAGTGTTGCGTATGCCAGAGTTTCAGCCATACCCCAATCGACTTGTTTCTCACCATTCACCATGGCAGTACGATCGTTGTACAGTTTATTTACTCGGCTTTGCAGCTTGTGGCTGTCCGGGTATTGACAAAGTTTGGTACCAAGCTCTTTCAGGCGCTCGATATCAATCTTGTTATCCCACTCGATGTTCCAGTCGTGACCTAGGTAAGGAGACCAGTCTACTGAGTGAAGTGCCATTGGACGCCACTCTTTAACCACAACTTCACCGTGATCAAGTGCATCACGATATTCGTTAACTAGCTGAGTTGCTGTATCAATACCAAACTCACCGCGCTCCATTAGCACGTCAGCGTAAAGCTTACGTGGTGTTGGGTGCTTCTTGATTTTTTGGTACATCAAAGGCTGTGTTGCATTCGGCTCATCGGCTTCATTGTGACCGTGGCGACGGTAACAAACCAAATCAATAACAACATCACGCTTAAACGTATTACGGTAATCCAATGCAAGACGCGCAACAAACGCAACCGCTTCTGGATCATCAGAGTTAACGTGGAAAATCGGAGCCTGAACCATCTTCGCGATATCGGTACAGTACATCGTAGAGCGTGTATCGCGAGGGTTAGACGTTGTAAAACCAACTTGGTTGTTTACAACGATACGAACCGTACCACCTACACAGAAACCACGAGCTTGAGACATGTTAAACGTCTCTTGTACTACACCCTGACCAGCGATAGCTGAGTCACCGTGGATAGTAATTGGAAGTACACGGCTACCATCATTATCACCAAGGCGATCTTGACGTGCACGTACTGAACCGATAACTACCGGGTTTACGATTTCTAAGTGAGATGGGTTAAATGCTAGTGCTAAGTGAACGTTGCCGCCTGGCGTTGCGAAGTCCGCAGAGAAGCCTTGGTGATATTTCACATCACCAGTACCCCACGTGTCATCGTGCTTGCCCGCAAACTCGTCAAACAGGTCTTGTGGCTTTTTACCAAGCACGTTGACCAACATGTTTAGACGACCACGGTGAGCCATACCAACAACAACTTCACGCATGCCTTGTCCGCCAGCATGACGAATAATTTCTTTCGTCATTGGGATAAGAGCATCACCACCTTCCAACGAGAAGCGTTTTGCGCCTGGGAATTTCGCACCAAGATAGCGCTCAAGACCTTCAGCAGCAGTTAGCTCTTCTAGGAAAGCTTGCTTTTCTTCTTTGTTGAAAGAGGGTTGACCAGATACAGACTCTAAACGTTGTTGGATCCAACGCTTTTGCTCTGTATTTGTCATGTGCATGTATTCAGCACCAATAGAGCCACAATACGTTTGCTTTAGAGATTTGTAGAGATCTTTAAGCACCATCGTCTCTTGGCCAATGGCGTAAGAGCCGACGTTGAACGTCTCATTGAGGTCATCTTCGGTAAGAGTGTGGAAAGAAGGGTCCAGTTCATCAACTGTCGCTCTTTTCCATAAACCTAGGGGGTCTAGATTTGCTGCTTGATGCCCTCGGAATCGATAGGCATTAATAAGTTGCAGAACCTTTACTTGTTTCGCATCGACATCTGGATCACTAACTTGGACACTGTAATGCTTTGTTTCTTGAGCGAGTCGACGGAAGTATTCACGAACACGAGAGTGTGGTTGTTCCACTGTCTCTGAAGCTTGCACAGGCAGTTCTTCAAAAACACTTCTCCATTCGTCACTTACCGAATCTGGGTCACTTAGATACAGTTCATAGAGTTCTTCTACGTACGTTGCATTGGCGCCAGCCAAGTGTGAAGACTCGAGCCATGCCTTCATCACGCCGTTGTGCATATTTTCCCTTAACCAGTAGTTTTCACGTTTGCTGCGGTCTATGCCGAGCTATTAAAAGGCCGCCCCAAAACTTCTAGGGCGGCAATTTTTATATAACTTAAACCGAACGATTCACTAGCATGGTCTTGATGTGACCAATCGCTTTCGTCGGATTTAATCCCTTAGGACAAACACTTACACAATTCATGATGCCATGGCAACGAAAAACGCTAAATGCATCATCAAGATCGGACAAACGTTCGTCTGTCGCTGTATCTCGGCTATCAATTAGCCAACGGTACGCTGCAAGCAGGCCTGCTGGTCCGATGAATTTGTCAGGGTTCCACCAGAATGATGGGCATGACGTTGTACAACATGCACACATGATACATTCGTACAATCCATCTAAATGAGCACGCTCATCAGGGCTTTGTAAGTTTTCACGAGCCGGTGGCACATTGCCATCAGACACTAAGAATGGCTTCACTTTTTCGTAGTTATCGTAGAACTGAGTCATGTCTACAATCAGGTCACGAACAACGGGTAAGCCAGGCAGTGGGCGAATCACAATCTTGTCTTGGCCCGAAAGCGCAGACAATGGCGTGATACACGCTAGGCCATTTTTACCGTTCATGTTCAAACCATCCGAGCCACATACACCTTCACGGCATGAGCGACGGAATGAGATTGTTGGATCTTGCTCTTTCAACAGAATAAGCGCATCCAAAAGCATCATGTCTGAACCTTCATCCACTTCTAGAGTGTATTCCTTCATATAAGGTTTCTGGTCGACATCTGGATTGTAACGATATAAAGAGAAATTCAGTTTCATGGTCATATCTCCTTAGTACGTACGTGCTTTTGGTGGGAACGCTTCACGATGGATAGGTTCCATGTTTACACCACGCTTAGTCATGCTCTCTGACTCTGGGTTGTAAAGTGAGTGGCATAGCCATTGCTCATCATCACGGTCAGGGAAATCGAATCGAGCGTGTGCGCCACGGCTCTCTGTACGGAAATTTGCAGCAACAGCCGTTGCGAATGCCGTTTCCATCAAGTTTTCAAGCTCTAGACACTCGATACGTTGAGTGTTGAACTCTGTAGACTTATCAGATAGGTGTGCATTTTTCAGACGCTCGCGAATCGCTTTTAGCTCTTCTAGGCCTTCAGCCATTGCTTTGCCTTCACGGAATACTGAGAAGTTGTTCTGCATACATTGCTGAAGATCTTTACGGATTTGCGCTGGATCTTCGCCGTCTGTGCTGTTTTCCCAACGGTTGTAACGCTCTAGTGAACGCTCAATGTCAGCTTCAGTTGCAGGTTTCGCTTCGTCTTGCTTCTTCAGTGTCTCACCTAGGTGTAGACCTGTCGCACGACCAAATACCACCAAATCAAGCAGTGAGTTACCACCTAGACGGTTGGCACCATGTACTGATACTGATGCGATTTCACCACAAGCAAAGAGACCTTGGATTTCAACATCGCTGCCGTCTTCGGTTTGCTTAATAGCTTGACCAGAAACTTGTGTTGGAACACCACCCATCATGTAGTGACATGTCGGGATTACTGGGATTGGCTCTTTCACTGGATCAACGTGAGCAAAGGTACGAGAAAGTTCACATACACCAGGAAGACGAGATTCAAGCGTCTCTTTACCTAAGTGATCAAGCTTAAGCTTAATATGTGGCCCCCAAGGGCCATCGCAACCACGACCTTCACGAATTTCAACCATCATTGAACGAGCAACAACATCACGACCCGCTAAGTCTTTAGCGTTTGGTGCGTAACGTTCCATGAAGCGTTCGCCGTCTTTATTGAGAAGGTAACCACCTTCACCACGACAACCTTCCGTTACCAATACACCTGCACCAGCGATACCCGTTGGGTGGAACTGCCACATTTCGATGTCTTGCATAGGAACGCCAGCACGAATCGCCATACCAACACCGTCACCAGTATTAATATGTGCATTGGTTGTTGATGCGTAGATACGACCAGCACCTCCGGTAGCAAGGATTGTTGCCTTCGCTTTGAAGTAGCAAACCTCACCGGTTTCCATGCAAAGCGCAGTAGTACCTAAGATTGCACCATCTTCGTTCTTAACAAGATCCAGTGCATACCACTCAGAGAAAACAGTCGTTTTGTGTTTAATGTTTTGTTGGTAAAGCGTGTGAAGCAGAGCGTGACCAGTACGGTCGGCTGCAGCTGCGGTACGAGCCGCTTGCTCACCACCAAAGTTTTTAGATTGACCACCGAAAGGACGCTGGTAAATAGTACCGTTCTCAAAACGAGAGAAAGGTAGGCCCATTTTTTCGAGTTCGATTACCGACTCAGGACCGTTTTTACACATGTATTCGATAGCGTCTTGGTCACCGATGTAATCAGAACCTTTTACTGTGTCATACATATGTTGTTCCCAATGGTCTTCATGCGCGTTACCAAGAGCAACAGTGATGCCGCCTTGCGCTGAAACCGTATGAGAACGAGTAGGGAAAACTTTAGAAAGCAATGCACAAGAAAGGCCTTGCTCAGAAATTTGCAGTGCGGCACGCATACCTGCACCACCAGCGCCGATAACTACGGCATCAAACTCACGAACAGGAATAGTCACTTACGCACCCCACAAAATAAACAGACCAGAGAAGAAATATCCAAGAAGAACTGCAACAACACCGACTTGAAGACCAACACGCAGTTTTGCGCATTTGATGTAGTCAGTTAGTACTTGCCATAGGCCGATCCACGCGTGAACCAAAACAGAAGTAAGCGCTAACATGGTGAAGACTTTAGTGAAGGTTCCACCAAAGAATTGCGTCCAAGATGCGTAAGAGATATCACCAGAGAAAGCACAGAAGCTAACTAGGTAGATAGTGTAAAGCGTCATAATGATGGCAGTTGCACGAATCAATAGATAATCGTGGACACCATTACGACCAAAAGTAGAAACGTTGTTTACCATACTAAGATCCCCGCTAGTAGAGACAATACCGCTGTTGCTGCGAATGCAACCTTAGCGCTCTTAGCGCCAGATTCCAGCTCTTCAAAGTGACCAAGGTCCATAAGAAGGTGACGAATACCACCAGCAATGTGGTAAGCCAAAGCGGTTAAAATGCCCCACAGAATAAACTTCACGAAGAAACCATCGACAATGTCGCTAGCTTCGGCAAAGCCTACTGGGGATGAGAGGGAAATGGATAGTAACCAAAGCAGAATTCCAATCGCGACAAAAGTTATCACCCCAGACACACGGTGTAGGATGGAAGCTATTGCTGTGATTGGAAAGTGGATGGTCTGTAAATCTAAATTAACAGGTCTTGTCTTTCTTTCTTTCACGGGCTTGCTCACTCAGCTCCATTGAGCATTATGGTCATTAAATAACCTTATGATATTGTTATGGACAAAATTTGATTGTAAACCTTCAAAATTTAACATTAACTTAACAAATAACTGAAGTTGAGCCTTAGATAATTGTAAAATAATTGTTAACTGCTCGATTAAGAAAGACACCTCACATTTCTTCTTAGCCTTGCATTTATAAGGTTTTAACCAAACTTTTCAGCGTCACTATACGACTGGCAACATTCTAATACAATTGATGTAACAAATAATGCTACACAGACCAGATTTTTAACGAATTTAATGTAAAAAACACTAACAAGTGCACACAAAGCTTCAGAAAAATTGACTTTCCCACGTAAGACCAGTAAAAAAATGGCACATAAACATCCTGGACGGATTAAATAATAAACAAAGGAGATTGTTATGGCGGATAAGAAAGCTACCCTTCACATTGAAGGTCAAGCGCCAATCGAGCTGCCGATTACAGAAGGTGTACTTGGTACTCCAGTGATCGATGTTCGTACACTAGGTTCTAATGGTTTTTTCACTTTTGACCCTGGTTTTCTTGCCACTGCATCCTGTGAGTCTCAAATCACTTTTATTGACGGTGGAAAAGGCATTCTTTTACATCGTGGTTATCCAATCGACCAACTTGCCAATAACGCTGATTACTTAGAAGTATGTTACATACTTCTTTACGGTGAAGCCCCATCTCGAGCTGAGTACGAAAAGTTCAAGACTACCGTGACACGTCACACTATGGTGCACGAGCAAATCGCTAGTTTCTTCCACGGCTTCCGTCGTGACGCTCACCCTATGGCTGTAATGTGTGGTGTTGTAGGCGCTCTAGCGGCGTTCTACCACGACTCACTTGATGTCAACAACGATACACACCGTGAAATTGCGGCATACCGCCTGATTTCAAAAATGCCAACACTGGCTGCAATGTGTTACAAATATTCAATCGGTCAGCCGTTTATCTACCCACGTAACGACCTAGGCTACGCAGAAAACTTCTTACACATGATGTTTGCAAACCCATGTGAAGAGTATGAAGTGAACCCTATCGTTGCTCGTGCAATGGATAAGATTTTCACTCTACATGCTGACCACGAACAGAACGCTTCTACGTCTACAGTGCGTCTTGCTGGTTCATCTGGTGCTAACCCGTTTGCGTGTATCGCAGCAGGTATCGCATCACTTTGGGGCCCAGCTCACGGCGGTGCAAACGAAGCTTGTCTGCGCATGCTTGAAGAGATCGGTAGCGTAGATAACATTGAAGAATACGTTGCGAAAGCAAAAGACAAAGATGACCCATTCCGTTTGATGGGCTTCGGTCACCGTGTTTACAAGAACTACGACCCACGTGCAACAGTAATGCGCGAAGCGTGTCACGAAGTGCTTAAAGAGCTAAACATCCAAGATCCACTACTAGACGTAGCGATGGAACTTGAGCGTATCGCTCTTTCTGATGAGTACTTTGTTTCTAAGAAGCTATACCCGAACGTAGATTTCTACTCAGGTATCATTCTGAAAGCAATCGGTATTCCAGTATCTATGTTTACAGTAATCTTCGCGATGTCTCGTACCATCGGTTGGATTGCTCACTGGAACGAAATGCACAGCGATCCGACGAACCGTATCGGTCGTCCTCGTCAGCTATATACTGGTGAAGAACAACGTGACTTTAAAGCACTTCACGAACGTGAATAGTTGCTATAAATCATAATGTTAAAAGGGGTTGATGTGAGAACATCAACCCCTTTTCTTTTGTACGCTCTCAACCCCGTCATCCTCAAGAATGCGAAGTGAACGAATAAAATAATATCGTCATCCCCAAGAACGAGGGACGAATGAGTTGGGGATCTCCTTAAGCGAGCAGATAAACTATACAGGTTACCTGCTCAATTCTAGAGAACGACGCATACACTCGACTCGTACCCCTTATCTCGCATCTGCTCTTAAACTGGGTTATCGATATCGATAAACTCAACATCCAAGCAGTGCTCTTTTGCTAACCACTCACCTAGTGCCTTCACGCCGTAGCGTTCTGTCGCATGGTGACCTGCAGCAAAATAATGGATGTCTTGCTCGCGGGCCGAGTAAGTTGTGCGCTCAGAAATTTCACCAGAAATAAAAGCATCAATGCCTTGAGAAGCCGCTAGCTCAATGTAGTCTTGACCACCACCAGTACACCAACCGACGGTCGTTATCATTTTGTCTTGATTTTCTGGAGCGATATGCAGTGGTTTGCGATTTAGCACTTGATCGATTTTTGCTGCAAATTCAGTACCTGTCATTGGCGCTTTTAATTTACCAAACATAGCAACCGATTGTGGGTGCCCTTCCAAGCCGCCTTCAACTTCTATCTCAAGTAACTCTGCCAATTTTGCGTTGTTGCCAAGTTCAGGGTGGATATCAAGCGGCAAGTGATAACCTAAAAGGTTGATGTCATTTTTAATTAGGGTACGAATACGCTTGCCCTTCATGCCACGAATCGCTTCTGACTCGCCTTTCCAGAAAAAGCCGTGATGGACTAACAAAGCGTCTGCGTTCAGTTCTACCGCTTTATCAATCAAGGCTTGAGAAGCTGTTACACCAGTAACGATTCGCTTCACTTCTGTCGCGCCTTCAACTTGAAGACCATTAGGACAGTAATCTTTAATCTGCTGTGGCTGCAGTTTTTCGTTAAGTAGCTTTTCTAATTGTAAGTTAATCATTTTTCTTTCCAGCTTACCTTTATAATAACGTCGTTATATCAATTTACGGGTAGAATGTCGAAAGCCCCACGATGAGTTTATGAGGAAGAGATGACAGCACTGCAACGTTTTTACCAATGGGTCATCGACTCACCGCCATTACTAGAAATCAAGCCACCGGTTTCGGATCTCAGTGCATTCTCTAGCAACCATGCCATCGACTCATCACATACTTATGAGGGTAATCCTAGATTAGGTTTCCTCTACCAATATCTATGCGAGCAAGTGATCGCTGCCTCACCGAATTACTCGATAAAGCACGACGAGATTCAGATCAATGTGGAAGGCAGAACTCTCGGTGCAATCGACTTTATTCTTAAAGAGGAGAGCAGCCAAAAGCTGGAACATTGGGAAGTGGCGATTAAGTTTTATCTGCTCCACGAACAAACATGGTTTGGACCCAACTCTCACGACCAATTGGATAAGAAACTCGACAGGATGCTCAGCCACCAACTCGAAATGTCCTCTTCTGCCGCCTTTGTTGAGCAATATCCAGAAATCGATGTCGACTCAAAACACTTACTGATGCAAGGTCGTCTATATACCAACCCTTTCTTAGAGCAAAACATACCGACAAAATGCTTGGGCTATGACATTAACCCAAGCCAAGTAAACGGCTTTTGGTGCTATCAAGATCAGGCTCATTTAATCAGTGAACCACTGTATCCACTCACCAAAGAGCAATGGGCAGCAGGGACGGATGATTTCAGCAGTCAGCCGATCACCGAGTTCGGTGATCGCTTCGTCCATGGGCAAACAAAGTCGGGGCAATTCTGGTTTGTGATGCCACAAAGTTGGCCACACGGTTAGTCGTCTGAGCTAACTCATTTACCTTTTCCCGCTTATACGTAACTAACACAAACAAAAAGGGTTGATGCTTTCACATCAACCCTTCTTCTATTTACTTAGCAACTCTAGTAATCGAGATTCGATTATAGGCCAGCGGCTGCAAATACTTGGTTAACAATCTCTTGAGCTTCTGCTTCGATTGCTTTCAGGTGCTCTTCACCCTTAAAGCTTTCACAGTAGATCTTGTAGATGTCTTCAGTGCCTGATGGACGCGCAGCAAACCAGCCGTTCTCAGTTGTCACTTTCAAGCCACCAATCGCAGCACCGTTACCTGGAGCGTGTGTTAAGCGTGCAGTAATTGCATCACCAGCCAACGTCTCAGCAGAAACCATCTCTGGAGATAGTTTCTTCAGCACGTCTTTCTGTGCACCATTTGCTACCGCTTGAATACGGTTGTACTTAGATTCACCGTGTTTAGCGGCAAGTTCTTCGTAGTATTCTTGTGGGTTCTTACCTGTCACTGCTGTGATCTCAGCCGCAAGCAAGCAAAGAATCAGGCCGTCTTTATCTGTTGACCAAGGCGTACCGTCTTTACGTAGGAAAGAAGCACCTGCGCTCTCTTCGCCACCAAAACCAAACTGGCCGTTGTATAAGCCATCAACGAACCATTTGAAACCAACTGGCACTTCACAAAGTTCGCGACCTAAGTCAGAAACTACGCGATCGATTAACGCACTTGATACTAGTGTCTTACCAACAGCAACGTCTTTACCCCAACCTTCACGGTTACGGTATAGGTAATCAATACAAACCGCTAAGAAGTGGTTTGGATTCATCAAACCTTTAGGTGTCACGATACCGTGGCGATCGTAATCTGGGTCGTTACCAAATGCTAGAGCGTACTCGTCTTTAAGCGCCAGTAAGCCTGCCATTGCGTATGGAGAAGAACAGTCCATACGAACTACGCCATCTTTATCTAGAGACATGAATTGGAATGAAGGGTCAACCGCTTCACTTACCAGAGTAAGATCTAGATTGTACGCTTTACCAATTTGACGCCAGTAATCAATACCGCTGCCACCCAGTGGATCAACACCAATCTTGATGTTTGCTTTCTGGATCGCTTCCATATCCACGACGTTAACCAAATCAGCGACGTATGGCGCGACTAGGTCAACTTCTTTTACTAGCTCAGACTGTTTAGCCTGTGCGATAGGCGTACGCTTAACACCTTGCATTTGCTCAGCAATGATCACGTTCGCACGGTCTTCAATCGCTTGAGTCAGTTCAGCTTCAGCTGGGCCACCGTGTGTCGGGTTGTATTTAATACCGCCGTCTTGAGGTGGGTTATGTGAAGGCGTGATAACAATGCCGTCGGCTTTTTTGTCATTCACTAGGTTGTGCGTAAGAATCGCGTGCGAGATACCAGGTGTTGGAGTAAAGCCGTTGTTTTCTTGAATAATAACTTCAACACCGTTCGCTACAAGCACTTCGATAACCGTAGAGAACGCAGGCTCAGATAGAGCGTGAGTATCTTTACCTAAGAAAAGAGGGCCAGTTGTACCTTGCTCGGCACGAACTTCAGCAACCGCTTGTGCAATTGCTAGAATGTGGTTTTCGTTAAATGTTGATTTGTCTGCTGTACCGCGGTGACCTGAAGTACCGAAAAGTACTTTATGATCTGGGTTCGTAGCATCCGGTTGCTGTAAGAAATAGTTAGCAACTAAAGCCGGGATATTATGAAGATCTTCCTGCTGAGCTTTCTGCCCAGCACGAGGGTGCATAGCCATTTTTCGACATCCTTATATATAAAATTTTAAAACAAAAAAACCTCATAATATCTTCTTATCCATGGATATTATGAGGTTTAAATCAGATTTCGTTAAATTGAACCTGTTACTTTTTCTATCAATTCTGCTTGGAAATTCATGCGGCTCATAAGCTGCTCAACCATCTGTCTTTTTCGGCTTGTATTGTTATTAGTAATAACCCAAAAAGGACTTTGTGGAATAGCTTTAGGCTTAGTCGTGTTGCCGTTTGCTAGCAACGTCGCTTCGTTATCTGCAAAGTAAACGCGCTTACGGCCTTTTACTTGAGTTGCTTCTGAAAAGCTTAAAGGGTCGATTTTATGCAGTGTTGATAACACAAGCATGAAACGATCAATGGCTTTCTTTAGTGATGCAAACTCATCTGATATTAGTAGTGAGCGCATTTCTTTAACGCCATCGAACTTCTCTGGAGTAAAGCCTACCTCTTTGCTAACAACGATACCTTTTGGCTCAACGATCTCTTCGATCGGAGCCATGCCTTGGCTATCAACCTGTAACAAGCGGCGCAGAATATCTGAAGCGCTTTCGCCAATACGTTCTGTCTGACCCGCAATAAAACGGTATAGGTCCTCATCAACCTCAATTGTTTTCATTCGCTTTTCACAATCTCAATGTTTAAACTCTGGGGGATTATAGCGAGATCCGCGCGGATACTCTACGTCAAACCCACCATGAATAAGATAAAAATGTCAGTACAGCTCAACTATAAAATTGAAGGTGAGGGTCACACCATTGTTTTGATCCATGGATTATTCGGTAATCTGGACAACCTTGGCTTGCTCGCTAGAGATCTAAAAGCCGATCATCAGGTACTTAGTATCGATCTCCGCAACCACGGTCAATCCTTCCATAGTGACACTCATAACTATCAAGCGATGGCACAAGACGTGGCTCAACTGCTGCATGATCTTAAGTCAGAAGACGTCACTGTGATTGGTCACTCGATGGGTGGCAAAGTAGCGATGGCACTGACACAACATCTTGCGCTGCATAAATTGATTGTCTTGGATATGGCTCCGGTCGCGTACACTCAGAATCGCCACGACAACGTATTCGCAGGCCTGCAAGCCGTGATAGAAGAAGAGCCGACTTCACGCTCAGATGCACTCAAGGTTCTCGCAAAACATATCGAGATCGATGGCGTTCGCCAGTTTTTAACCAAATCTTTGTTCAAAACAGAGCAAGGCATCATGGAATGGCGCTTCAATGTTGCTTCGTTATTGAGCAACTACCCACATATTATTGGTTGGGAACCGATCGAGAAAACCTCGGTCAAAACCTTGCTCATTAAAGGTGGGGATTCAGATTACCTCACCGCAGAACATCAAGCAGCCGTTCAGCAGCAATTTTCTAACGCAAAAGCGCATGTCATTGCCAACACAGGTCACTGGCTGCATGCTGAAAAACCAGCAGAAGTACTTAGAGCAATTAGAAAATTCATCGCTTAACTGCGCTTTTTCGTGCAGATAAATGAGAGCTGTGTAATTACTGCAGATTAACTTTATCTCACAACAGTGATATAGTGCGCCCAAGCAAAATTGGTATATAAGGTTCCCATGCTTTACGACTACATGAACATCATCGAATCTGTTGGTTTAGATCTCCTGTTTGCCGCGATTTTCTTTTTAATCGGTATGGCAATTAAGGACGTTCTCAAGCAGGGAAATGTTCCTCCATTTGGTCGTCGCATCGTATGGTTAGTACTTTTCCTTGGCTGTGCGGGTTTTATCGCCAAAGGGATAATCCAACTAAGCTGGGAAGGAACTGGGATCTAACGATTCTCTTCCGAACTTTATTACACCGACAACAGACAAAATGAAAGGTAATGATTCTATGGCAAGTGTAGGTCTCTTCTTTGGTAGCGATACAGGTAACACTGAAGCTGTTGCTAAGATGATTCAAAAGCAATTGAGCAAACAGCTCGTTCACGTTCAAGACATTGCAAAAAGCAGCAAAGAAGATATCGATAACTTCGATCTACTGCTGCTTGGTATCCCTACGTGGTACTACGGCGAAGCACAATGTGATTGGGATGACTTTTTCCCAGAGCTAGAAGCTATTGATTTCTCAACTAAGCTTGTTGCTATCTTTGGTTGTGGCGACCAAGAAGATTACGCAGAATACTTCTGTGATGCTATGGGTACTATCCGTGACATCGTTGAAGCGAAAGGCGGTACTATCCTAGGTCACACATCAACTGAAGGCTACGAATTCGAAGCATCGAAAGGTTTAGTTGAAGGCGATGACAGCCAATTCGTTGGTCTATGTATCGATGAAGACCGTCAACCTGAGCTAACTGATGAGCGCGTATCTAACTGGGTTAAACAAATCCACGAAGAGATGTGCCTAGCAGAGCTAGAAGACTAATTCTCTAGTGGTTGTTAATTGTTACAGTTAATAACCATTATGTAGATATGAAAAAACCTCCTTATAGGAGGTTTTTTGCTATTTAAAATCTATTAATTAGCACTCAGCCTCTAATGCTTCATCATCATCTCTAAATTGCGGCTTCTTTCTTACATAGAGGGTGCGTTGAATTTCTGAAACCACATTACCCTGCTTATCTTTCACGTGAATAATAAATTCGGGGAAGCACTTTTCACCGAGTTGCGTCTGACGATAGATATCGTCAAGCTGCCCTTGCCTTATCTCAAAATCTGCATACAAGTCCGATTGCCCCGGCTTGATGAAGTTAATGCTCGCTTCTTTATCCCAAACATAATATCGTTCACCTAAAATTCCCATTAACATCAATGAGTAAACGGGATCGGTAAGAGAAAAGATACTGCCGCCATATTGAGTACGATTGGCGTTCTTATTCCACCAGCGTAGCTTAAGTACTGTCTTAACAACCCTAAAGTCAGTGCTAATGTGGGCTATTCGAATACCCGCTCCCCAAAAGGGAGGCCAAATATTAAGAGCAAATTTTACAATGTTGGGTTTATATATTTTTGCGAGTTGCTTATTCATAACAACATTCCATGTTCATATCAGAAACACCGTCACCTTGACTGGTCGTACCTCCACTATAAGTGAGATACTTCCAATTTACAAAACAGATTGTGATGTCAGTAAGTAACCCTTTGAAGTTCGTGGTTTATTGTTATGCCTGACTAAACTATAATGGTATTAATATTGAATTCTGTTAATTGCTGCAGATCATCAACAGGAAAGTATATGTCAGACAATAATCAAGCGCTAAAAGATGCAGGTCTTAAAGTGACCCTTCCACGGCTCAAAATTTTAGAAGTATTACAACAGCCAGACTGCCAACATATTAGTGCTGAAGATTTATATAAGAAGCTGATCGACCTAGGTGAAGAAATCGGTCTTGCAACCGTTTATCGAGTACTTAACCAATTCGATGACGCTGGCATTGTAACTCGTCACCACTTCGAAGGCGGCAAGTCTGTATTTGAACTTTCTACACAGCACCACCACGACCACCTTGTATGTTTAGATTGTGGCGAAGTGATCGAATTCTCTGATGACATCATCGAAGAAAGACAGAAAGAGATTGCTCAGCGTTACAACGTGCAACTAACAAACCACAGTTTGTACTTGTACGGCAAAAGCATTAACGGAGATTGCAAAGGCAATCCAGACGCGCATAAAGCGAAGTAGTAATACAGAACGCTGGCTTAGGCCGGCGTTTTTTATATAGGGCATCATAAAGTATCCATGAAAAGAATCCCGCTAGTTAAGGCTTTTACTTTAATTGAGATGTTGGTTGTTGTAGTGATTATTGCAGTGCTTGCTATTGTTGCCCTTCCCCGTTTTCTTAACATTCAAACCGATGGCCGTATCGCTCTGTTTGACGCTGCTCAATCTCAATTTCAAACTGCGATCACGTTTGCTCACAGTAAATGGCTGGTCAGCGGCGGCGGCAACGCTGAAATGAATGACATGCCAGGTTTTGGGGAAGACGGAGACGGCAATGCTCAATTGGACATAAATGACGTCGGCTACCCACTCGGCGTCGATAAAGGCAACCCTATGGGGCAGCCTTACAACATAGGTCAAGGTGACCAAGGGGGTGTGTCAATATGGAATGCCATTATGACAACCGACCTGACCGCTACTACAGACCCGAACCAGTCCAACAATTTTGATTTTATTACCCGCCGTCAAAACCATAGTTTTGTTGCCAAAGACGGTACTCCTCAAAACAAACTCGCGCTTTGCTACTTCATCTACACTGGAGTCGATTTCGACAGCGATCCTGGTAATGCAGGTTATGTTTTCTGGTACAACTCACGCACGGGTGAAGTAACCCAACAAGACCCTAATAATCCCTAAAACTCTGGCTCTAGTGCTTAAAACGCTAGTTGGTCACTAGAAACACCTTGGTAATCAAATTTAAGACACAAAAAAACCGGCTCTAAGCCGGTTTTTTATTGGGTCGTTTTTAACAAACTAAATACTCAAGCATTAAGCTTCAGTTTTACCCCATGTGTCACGTAGACCAACCGTGCGGTTGAAGACTAGTGCATCTGCTTTAGAGTCTTTCGAATCCACACAGAAGTAACCTGTACGTTCAAACTGGTACGCTTGCTCTGCCACACCTTCTGCTAAGCTAGGTTCAACAAAACCATTTAGCGTAACAAGAGATTCAGGGTTTAGCGTTGCAGCGAAGTCATCAGCAGCGGCTGGGTTTGGCACTGTGAATAGACGATCGTACAAACGAATCTCAGCAGGCAGTGCTTTATCAGCAGATACCCAGTGGATAACGCCTTTCACTTTGCGGCCATCTGCAGGGTTCTTACCCAATGTTTCATTGTCGTAAGAACAGAAGATAGTCGTAATGTTGCCTTCTGCATCTTTTTCGATACGTTCAGCTTTGATCACGTAAGCACCACGCAGGCGAACTTCTTTACCTAGAACCAAACGCTTGTACTTTTTGTTTGCTTCTTCACGGAAGTCGTCACGTTCGATCCAAACTTCGCGTGTAAATGGAACTTCACGAGTACCCATTTCTGGCTTGTTCGGGTGGTTTGCAACCGTTAGCGTTTCTACTGTATCTGCTTCGTAGTTTTCGATAACGATCTTAACTGGATCCAGAACAGCCATTGCACGAGGTGCATTTTCGTTCAGATCATCACGGATGCAAGATTCAAGTGAACCGAACTCAATCATGTTCTCTTGCTTAGTTACACCAATACGCTTACAGAATTCACGAATCGAGCTTGAAGTAAAACCACGACGACGTAGGCCAGAAATAGTAGGCATGCGTGGGTCATCCCAACCTTGAACTAGGTTTTCAACCACAAGTTGGTTCAGCTTACGCTTAGACATCACTGTATATTCAAGATTCAGGCGGCTAAACTCGTACTGACGAGGTTGGCAGTCAATCGTGATGTTATCTAGAACCCAATCGTACAAACGACGGTTATCTTGGAATTCAAGCGTACAGATAGAGTGCGTAATACCTTCCAGCGCATCAGAGATACAGTGAGTAAAGTCGTACATTGGGTAAATGCACCACTTGTCAGCCGTTTGATGGTGGTGAGCAAAACGAACACGGTAGATAACAGGATCGCGCATAACCATGAACGAAGAGCTCATGTCGATCTTAGCACGTAGACACGCTTTACCTTCTTCAAAGCCACCGTCACGCATTTTTTCAAACAACGCTAGGTTCTCTTCAGGGCTGCGGTCACGGTATGGGCTCGCTTTACCAGGCTCTTTTAGCGTGCCACGGTACTCACGGATTTGATCAGGACTTAGCTCGTCAACATACGCTAAGCCTTTATTAATTAATTCCACAGCATAAGCGTAAAGCGTATCGAAGTAGTTTGATGAGTAACAAATATCACCAGACCATTCGAAGCCTAACCAGCTTACATCATTCTTAATTGACTCAACGTATTCAACGTCTTCTTTTTCAGGGTTTGTATCATCGAAACGAAGATTACATTGTCCCTGGTAGTCCTGAGCAATACCAAAGTTCAAGCAAATAGATTTAGCGTGACCAATGTGCAGGTAGCCATTTGGCTCCGGCGGGAAACGAGTATGCACGCTACTGTGTGTACCATCCGCTAAATCTTTATCAATAATTTGGCGAATGAAATTCGATGGACGAGCCTCAGCTTCACTCATCTATAGCACCTCTATGTATTTAGTATTGTCAGAGAAAGTTATCTTTCGTCCCCAAGAAAACGGTCGCTTATAGCGCCAGTCAAAGATAGAAAGATCATTGTTGCTAATCATCCACAATTCTTAGCCTTTGCACAATAAG
This sequence comes from Vibrio sp. 10N.222.52.C12, assembly GCF_041474215.1. Lineage (NCBI taxonomy): Bacteria > Pseudomonadati > Pseudomonadota > Gammaproteobacteria > Vibrionales > Vibrionaceae > Vibrio > Vibrio sp. 10N.222.52.C12. Next base: position 11,493 of record NZ_JBFRTR010000055.1, on the reverse strand, counting down.
AACCGTCCGTTAATTGCGATTATTTCTGCTATTCGATGAAGAATAGAACGAACCGTGTTCGCTGGTCTTAAACTGCAGGCACAAAAAAGCCTCCCATGTGGGAGGCTTTCAATTTGACACTTACTTAAGAGTAACTTTACGTCTTAACTAAGTACTTCCCTTACTGTGGAAGTTTTACATCAGATAGGTCTTCGCCTGCACCAATAGCTTTCATTTCGCCAGCTACGATTTCAGCTAGTGGGCCTAGGATAACCTGTAGGTTGTTTTCACCTAGTTTAACCACACCTTTAGCACCAAGTTTCTTAAGAACAACTTCATCTGCAACAGAGCGGTCTTTAAGAGTTAGACGTAGACGAGTGATACAAGCGTCGATTGAAGTTAGGTTGTCGTGACCACCTAGAGCTTTCAGGTATTGACGTGCAAGGTCGCCCTTTGGTGCTTCGCCAGCAGGAGCTGCAACAGCTTCGTCATCATCTTCACGACCTGGCGATTTCAAGTTGAAAGCGCGGATTGCGAAAGAGAAAGTGAAGAAATATAGAGCACCGAAGCCAAGACCGATTAGTAGTAGTACGAATGGTTTAGTTGCTAGACCCCAGTTCAATACGAAGTCGATAAGACCAGCAGAGAAACCGAAACCGTGCAGAGTACCAAACATGTTAGCAACTACTAGAGACAAACCTGTAAATACAGCGTGCATTGCGTATAGAGCAGGAGCTAGGAATACGAACATGAATTCTAGCGGCTCTGTGATACCTGTTAGGAATGAACAGAATGCAACTGAGAATAGTGCGCCACCAACTTGGCTACGTTTTTCAGCAGGAGCAGCTAGGTACATTGCAAGTGCAGCACCTGGTAGACCGAACATCATTACTGGGAAGAAACCGTTCATGAATACGCCAGCGCCTTTATCGCCGCCGAAGAAACGGTGTAGGTCGCCAGATTTAACTGTTTCAGTTACTTCTTTAACAGTTGCAACAATTTCTGGGTTAACTGAGTTAGCAAATTCAAATGTGTACTCTTGACCAACAACTAAAGTTTTAGCTAGTGCAGGGTCAACACAAAGTTGAGAGAAGCCTTCTGCAGCAACTACGATCTCTTGACAAGAGCCCATACCGAACCAGAAGTACGAGTTCAGTACATGGTGTAGACCTACTGGGATAAGTGCACGGTTAAGAGTACCGTAAACAAATTGACCGATAGCGCCAGACGTTGAAACTGCGTGAGCAAGTGCATCTAGACCAGATTGAACAGCAGGCCATACAACACCAAAGATTGCGCCAGCAACTAGAGCAAATAGACCAGCCATAATAGGAACTAGACGTTTGCCAGAGAAGAATGCTAGCCACTCTGGAAGACGAGTCGCGTGGAATGCATTGTAAGAGTGACCTGCGATGATACCTGCAAAGATACCGCCGAAGAATGACATATTTACACTAGCATCGATGTTTGTTGCGGTTGCTGTCAGAACAAAGTAAGCAACTGCACCAGCAAGACCTGCTGCGCCGTTACCGTCTTTAGAAAGACCAATAGCTATACCCAAACCAAACAATAATGGTAGTTGACTGAAGATTGCGTTACCAGCAGATGCCATGAATGCGATATCGAGTAAGTCTGGTTGACCCAGACGTAGCAGCAATGCCGCAATCGGAAGCGTTGCGATTGGTAGCATTAACGCCTTACCAAGCTTCTGCGCATATCCTAGAATATTCACCAGTTGTTTCCCCCTATAGGATTTTTTAGAATTCGTTTGAGAAACTTATTTTAGTCGCTCAATTTAGTCCTATTCAGTGTATTCAATTAATTTTGCTCCGCAAATTAAAACCTTACCATTTGTGATCCTAATCACCAGTTTTTACCAAATCCAGAGGTTTTTGCTAGCGAGATCATAAAACTTATTTTATCATTCAAAAAAATGAACATTTATGGATAAAATCCAAATCTAATCATTAGGCAAAAAGATGGTAACTCCGGGCTTATAGAGCACCGTGAATAATCATTATTGATGGACCTAAATGTATAATAAAAATCAATTGTTCATATTTTTTTCAACAACTTAAATCGCTTCTCATTTTAAAGCCGTTTGCCCATAAAAGATAAATCGTTACGTAAATGATGCTCGCAAACTAAGTCCGCATTTAGGTAACGAACGAATTTAAAAGATCTCACGAAATAAGGATTAGCTGACTATGTACGCGCTAAGTAACTGTAAAATTTACACTGGTAGTGATGTTCTAACCGATCATGCTGTTGTAATCGAAAACGAACTGATCAAAAAAGTCTGTCCTATCTCTGAATTGCCAGAAGGAATCGAGCTTCGCGACCTAGACGGAGCAAACCTAAGCCCAGGTTTCATTGACCTACAACTGAATGGTTGTGGCGGTGTAATGCTTAACGATGAGATCACTGCAGAAACCATGCAGATCATGCACAAAGCAAACCTGAAATCTGGCTGTACTAGCTTCCTACCAACGCTTATCACCTCTTCAGACGAAGATATGCGTGCGGTTATTACGGCAGCTCGTGAATACCATAACCAGTACCAAAACCAATCTTTAGGTCTGCACCTTGAAGGCCCTTACCTAAACGTTGCGAAAAAAGGCATCCATAGCGTCGATCACATTCGTAAATCTGACAACGAAATGATTGAGCTTATCTGTGAGAACCGTGACCTTGTTGCAAAAGTAACATTGGCTCCAGAGCTTAACGACCCTGAACACATCGAACGCCTGCACAAAGCTGGCGTTGTCGTTTCTATCGGCCACACCAACGCAACTTACGCAGAAGCGCGTCAAGGTTTCGAATCTGGTATCACGTTCGCCACTCACCTGTTCAATGCAATGACGCCGATGGTTGGTCGTGAGCCTGGCGTTGTTGGCGCGATTTACGATACTCCTGAGGTTTACGCTGGCATTATTGCCGACGGCTTCCACGTTGATTACGCAAACATCAGAATTGCGCATAAAATCAAGGGAGAAAAGTTGGTATTAGTGACGGATGCCACAGCTCCTGCAGGTGCTGACATGGAATACTTTATTTTTGTCGGTAAGAAAGTATATTACCGTGATGGTAAGTGTGTTGATGAAAACGGCACACTGGGCGGCTCAGCTCTGACTATGATTGAAGCAGTTCAGAATACAGTTGAGCACGCTGGTATCGCTTTAGACGAAGCTCTTCGCATGGCTACGCTATACCCAGCTACGGCTATCGGTGTAGAAAGCAAGCTAGGTCGAATCAAAAAAGGCATGGTTGCAAACCTAGCTGTATTTGACCGAGACTTTAACGTTAAAGCGACTGTTGTTAACGGACAATACGAGCACAATTAAGTATGAATGGCGGACAAATAGGTAACGTAGACTTAGTTAAACAACTAAACAGTGCGGCGGTATACCGACTTATAGACCAACAGGGGCCTATCAGTCGTATACAAGTGGCTGATGTAAGCCAACTCGCACCGGCAAGTGTTACAAAAATTACCCGCCAACTTTTAGAGCGCGGCCTAATTAAAGAGGTTGCGCAGCAAGCGTCTACTGGCGGTAGACGCGCTATCTCCCTAACCACAGAAGTAGAGCCTTTTCATTCTGTTGCTGTGCGTTTGGGTCGAGACTACATTCAAATAAGCCTGCATGACCTTGGTGGTCGTGAATTGGCTTTCCAACAGCAAGACCTGAATTATTCAGACCAATCAGACCTTACCCAAGGCTTGGTCAATAACCTCAAAGCTTTCATTGCTGAGCATCAACCAAAGATCGATCAACTGATTGCTATTGGTGTCACGCTTCCAGGCTTGGTTAACCCAACGACCGGTGTTGTTGAGTACATGCCGAATACCGACATCGATAACCTCGCATTAAGCGACATTATTCGCGATACATTCCATGTTGCTTGTTTTGTTGGTAACGATGTTCGTGGAATGGCGCTTGCTGAGCACTACTTCGGTGCAAGTAAAGATAGCCAAGATTCTATTTTGGTCAGTGTTCACCGTGGTACAGGTGCAGGTATTATCGTTAATGGTCAGGTTTTCCTAGGTCATAACCGTAATGTGGGTGAAATTGGTCATATCCAAATTGATCCGCTAGGCGAGCAATGCCAATGTGGTAACTTCGGCTGTCTTGAAACAGTAGCGGCAAACCCAGCTATCGTTGAACGCGTGCAGAAGCTGATTAAACAAGGCTATGAGTCTTCTTTAACAGAGCTTGAGCATATTACGATTCAAGACGTTTGTGACCACGCGATTAATGGTGATGAGCTAGCCAAGCAAAGCTTAGTTCGAGTAGGAAACCAGTTAGGTAAGGCTATCGCGATGACGATTAACTTATTTAACCCTCAAAAAGTTATCATTGCTGGTGATATTACCAAGGCACAAGAGATTGTTTTTCCTGCAATTAAGCGCAATGTAGAGAATCAGTCGTTAACGACTTTCCATAGCGGCCTGCCTATTGTAGCATCACAGATCGATAAACATCCTACGATGGGAGCTTTTGCTATGATTAAGCGCGCCATGCTTAACGGCGTGTTACTGCAGAAGCTTCTCGAAGACTAGAGAAAACAATTCTGATTTTCCGCGGGCCGTGTTTGTATAAACA